>NZ_JASATC010000008.1:0-151293 GCF_038440135.1 Pseudomonas sp. OTU5201
GACACCTTCACCAACCACTTAACCCATTGATCTACAAGGAGTTTTGCTTGGCGACTGCGCCGGAAGAGGTGCGCATTATAGGGATGCAGATTCTGCCGTCAACACTTAATTGAAAAGTTTTACTCGACAGCCAGGGATACGCGAGCAAATGCCTTCTTGCCGGCCTGCAGCACATGAGCTGCACCCAGCCTAAAGATAAATGCACGATCCACAACCTGACCGTCCACACGCACGCCGCCAGAACCAAGAAGGTCACGGGCGACCGCGGCATTCTTAACCAGGCCTGCCTTATTAAGGACGGACGCGATCGGCATGTCTTCGGCGGAGAACAGCTGAACCTCCGGAAGGTCCATCGGCAGTTCGCCCTCCTTCATGCGATTGCCGGCGGAGCGGTGAGCGGTGGCCGCAGCTTCCTCGCCATGGAAACGAGCCACGATCTCCTCAGCCAGCTTGATCTTGATGTCGCGAGGATTGGCACCCGCCACAACGTCACACTTAAACTGCTCGATTTCCCCCATGGAGCGGAAGCTAAGGAGTTCGAAGTAACGCCACATCAATTGATCCGGGATGGAGACCAGCTTGTTGTACATGACACCCGGCGCCTCTTGGATACCCACATAGTTACCCAAAGACTTGGACATCTTCTTCACGCCATCAAGACCTTCCAGCAATGGCATGGTCAGGATGCACTGGGACTCCTGCCCGTAGGCCCGCTGCAGCTCACGCCCCATCAGCAAGTTGAACTTCTGATCAGTACCACCCAACTCGACATCCGCGCGCAGCGCTACGGAGTCGTACCCCTGCACCAGCGGATAGAGGAACTCATGGATGGCAATAGGCTGATTGGTGCCGTAGCGCTTGCTGAAATCATCGCGCTCGAGCATGCGGGCGACGGTGTACTGGGACGCCAGGCGAATAAAGTCCGCAGGAGTCAACTGGTCCATCCAGGTCGAGTTGAACGCTACTTCGGTCTTGGCCGGATCAAGAATCTTGAACACTTGAGCCTTGTAGGTCTCAGCATTCTCCAGAACCTGCTCACGAGTCAGCGGCGGGCGAGTAGCGCTTTTGCCGCTGGGGTCGCCGATCATCCCGGTGAAGTCACCGATCAGGAAGATCACCTGATGCCCCAGCTCCTGAAACTGGCGCAGCTTATTAATAAGAACGGTGTGCCCCAGGTGAAGATCGGGGGCGGTCGGATCGAATCCTGCCTTGATACGCAGCGGCTGGCCACGCTTGAGCTTTTCGACCAGCTCGGACTCGACCAGAACCTCTTCCGCACCGCGCTTGATCAGCGCCAGCTGCTCTTCAACCGACTTCATGACAGGACTCGTAGACCGTTGGATGGACAAAAGGGGAACCAACCATACAAGATCGCGAACTAATTACAAGTTTTGAGCCCAGCCCCGTACCAGTCAGCGGAAGGCTGCACTCCAAGGTTGCCTAGGGCGGATTTTGATTATATTTTAGGCAGTTAGTTCATATTCCAAAACAACACCACACGCCATGACGCATTCAGTACCCAAAGCGCCGCCCTATCCGAAGAGCCACCTGCTGGCTGCTAGCGGTGTGGCTGCGCTGCTCAGCTTGGCCCTGCTGGTGTTCCCGTCTCGCGAAGTCGAGGCGAAGAAGACCTACATCAACCTGGAGCTGGAGAACAGCTCGGAGATGGTAATCCAGGAGAAGGACGACCTCCGACCAGGTTCCATCACCGGGGATGAGGGTTTCTCGCCATTCACCAAGATCGAGAACCCAGCCGACAACCAGAACAGCGCCGGAAAAGACGCGGATAAGAAGAAAGAAGAAGCTATCGACCTCGTTGCTACTCAGAAGCCTGTCGATCCCAGCCTCAAGGCCGTGACCGTGGGCAACGGCGATACTTTGTCTACGGTGTTCGCCAAGGTCGGTCTGTCCGCCAATGTCCTGCACGACGTCCTGAGCAGTAGCAAGGACGCCAAGCAACTCAGCCGCCTGAAGGTTGGCCAGAACTTCGAATTCAAGCTCACTCCCAGCGGAGAGCTCGAAAAGATCAGCATCAAGGTGAGCGGTCTTGAGAGCGTTCACCTGGAAAAGACCCCCAAGGGATACGCCTTCAAGCGTGATGTGATCAAGCCGGAGCTGCGCTCAGCGTACGCCCGCGGCGTGATCGACAGCTCGCTGTTCCTGTCCGCTAAACGCGCCGGCCTTTCCCACGATCTGGCCATGGATCTTGCCAATATCTTCGGCTACGACATCGATTTTGCCCTCGACATCCGTGAAGGCGACGAGTTCGAGATGATCTACGAAGAAAAGGTGGTTGAAGGCAAGAAAGTAGGTAGCGGGGAAATCCTCGCCGCACGCTTTATCAACCGCGGCAAAGCCTTCTCAGCGGTCCGCTATGTCGACAAGCAAGGCACTGCCAGTTACTTGCGCGGCGACGGAACGGCGATGCGAAAGGCCTTCATCCGCACGCCAGTGGACTTCGCCCGCATCAGCTCGCGCTTTTCCAACGGTCGCCGCCACCCAGTCCTGAACAAGATTCGCGCTCACAAAGGCGTGGATTACGCTGCTCCCCGCGGCACTCCGATCAAGGCCACCGGCGACGGCAAGATCGTCCTGGCAGGCCGCCGTGGTGGTTACGGCAACGCAGTGATCATCCAGCACGGCAGCAAGTACAAGACGCTGTACGGCCACATGCACGGTTTTGCCAAGGGTATTCGTACCGGCGGCAGCGTGAAGCAGGGCCAGATCATTGGTTATGTGGGTACTACCGGCCTTTCTACCGGTCCGCACCTGCACTACGAGTTCCAGGTCAACGGTGTGCATGTCGACCCGCTTGGCGTGAAACTGCCGATGGCTGATCCGCTGATCGCCAGCGAGAAGAAGCGCTTCCTGCAGATGAGCCAACCGCTGATGGCACGCATGGATCGGGAAAAGGCCAGCATGCTGGCCTTGAACAAGCGCTGACCGCATGCAGCGCTATCTGGGGGTGATGTCCGGGACCAGCCTTGATGGCCTGGACATTGCTTTGGTCGAACAGACCGATCGGATCACCCTCCTCGACACCCACTACATCCCTATGCCAGGCCCGCTACGTAGCGAGCTGCTGGCGCTCTGCGCCTCCGGCCCTGACGAACTCGCCCGAGCTGCACTGGCGGAGAACGGTTGGGTCGAGCTGGCCGCCGCGGGTATCAACGCTCTGCTGGTTCGTAACAACCTGGGCGCCAGGGATATTCGCGCCATCGGCAGCCACGGACAGACCGTGCGCCACGAACCCGCGCGTGGTTTCACCATCCAGATCGGCAATCCCGCCCTGCTTGCTGAGCTCACCGGCATCACCGTGGTTGGCGATTTCCGCCGGCGCGACGTCGCTGCTGGTGGACAGGGCGCGCCTCTCGTACCCGCTTTCCATGAGTCGTTGTTCGGCGACGCCAACAGCTTTCGTGCCGTGCTCAATGTCGGCGGTTTCAGCAATCTGAGCCTGATCGAGCCGGGCAAAGCGGTGCATGGATTCGACTGTGGTCCTGGCAACGTCCTGCTGGACGCCTGGATTCATCTTCAGCGCGGCGAGAGCTATGACCGAAATGGTGACTGGGCCGCCAGCGGTACCCTGCAGCAGCGGCTGCTGGATACCCTGTACGGTGATACCTTCTTCGCCACCCAAGGACCGAAGAGCACTGGCCGCGAGCTATTCAACCTCGGTTGGCTGCAATCACGGCTGGCGCGCCTGCCGCTCTTCAAGCCCGAAGATGTACAAGCCTCCTTGCTGGAGCTCACTGCCCGCAGCATCACGGAAGCCCTCCGCGCCGCGCAGTCGAAGACTGACGACCTGCTGGTCTGCGGCGGCGGCGTCCACAATCAACAGCTGATGCAGCGTCTCGCCGCCCTTTTGCCTGGCACTCGCGTGTGCAGCACTGCCGAATTTGGCGTGGACCCGGACTGGGTCGAGGCCATGGCGTTTGCCTGGCTGGCCCACTGCTGTCTGGAAGGTATTCCCACCAACCGCCCCAGCGTCACCGGCGCCCGTGGCCTGCGCATCCTCGGCGCCATTTACCCCGCCTGAACGAAGTCAGCAGAAACTAAAACGCCGTGCATATGCACGGCGTTTGCTTGACGAGCTGAAAATCAGATCGAGAACGAAGACCCACAGCCACAGGTGGTGGTGGCATTCGGGTTCTTGATCACGAAACGCGACCCTTCGAGACCTTCCTGGTAATCCACCTCGGCACCTGCCAGGTACTGGAAGCTCATCGGGTCGACCACCAGGCTGACGCCGTCGCGCTCGACGATGGTGTCGTCGTCCGCCACGTCCTCATCGAAGGTGAAGCCGTACTGGAATCCCGAGCAGCCGCCGCCGGTCACGAAGACACGAAGCTTCAGGCGCGGGTTGCCCTCTTCATCGATCAGGTTCTTCACCTTGCTGGCTGCGCCCTCGGTGAACATCAGGGCTGAAGGGGTGAAGGTTTCGACGCTCATGCTGCAACTCTCCCGGCTTGACGCCGCCATACTGCGCTAAGGCGAGGCATTATCCGCTTACCCTAGAAAACTGGTCAACTATTAAGCGATTCGACCCTGCCAATGGTTCGACGTGCGACGCCAGCACACGAACCTCCGGCGCCGCCTGACATCACGGCAGCAGAGCAGCGTGGGAAAGGCCAAGGCGCTCATCAAGACCGAACATGATGTTCAGGTTCTGTACCGCCTGACCGGACGCGCCCTTCACCAGGTTGTCGATCACCGAGAGCACCACCACCAAGTCGCCGCCCTGGGGACGGTGAACCGCGATGCGGCATACGTTTGCACCGCGCACACTGCGGGTTTCCGGATGGCTGCCGGCTGGCATCACATCGACGAAGGGTTCGTTGGCGTAGCGTTTCTCGAACAGCGACTGTAGATCGACGCTCTTGTCCACGACGTTCGCATAGAGGGTGGCGTGGATACCGCGGATCATCGGAGTCAGGTGCGGTACAAAAGTCAGGCCTACCGGACCACCGGCAGCGCGGCGCAGGCCCTGGCTGATTTCCGGCAGATGGCGATGCCCCTTCACCGAGTAGGCCATCATGCTTTCGCCTGCCTCGCAGAACAGCGAACCCACCTTCGCGCCACGACCAGCACCACTGACACCGGACTTGCAGTCAGCGATCAGTTGATGCGTATCGGCCAGGCCGGCTTCCAGCAGCGGGATGAAACCGAGCTGGGCCGCAGTCGGATAGCAACCGGGGACGGCGATCAGGCGTGCGCCCTTGATGGCTTCACGATTCACTTCCGGCAGGCCGTAAACAGCCTCCGGCAACAATGCCGGCGCGCCATGGGGCTGGCCGTACCACTTGGCCCATTCCTCGGCGTCTTGCAAGCGGAAGTCCGCGGAGAGGTCGATGACCCGGGTTCCGGCCGCCAGTAACTCACCGGCCAACGCATGCGCTACGCCATGGGGCGTGGCGAAGAAAACCACGTCGCACGCTCCCAGGGTCGCGGCGTCAGGCACGCTGAACGCGAGGTTGTCGTAGTGACCGCGCAGGTTCGGATACATGTCGGCGACCTTGACCCCGGCTTCGGATCGCGAGGTGATCACCGCGACCTCCGCCTGCGGATGCTGAGCCAGCAGACGCAGCAATTCGACACCGGTATAGCCTGTGCCGCCGACGATTCCGACCTTGACCATCACTTGCCCCTCAATGAACCGATTGGAAAGCTGCCGATGATAAGGCCGCATCGGCCAGGGGCCAACCGCTGAGGTGACGTGCGGCCGCTCAAGCCTCTACTATCCGGACCATCTGTCCGATGGAAACCTTCCCATGCTCTATCTGTGGCTCAAGGCACTGCATATCATCGCGGTCGTCTGCTGGTTCGCCGGCCTGTTCTACCTTCCGCGACTCTTCGTCTATCACGCCCAGTCCGAGGACGAGCCCAGCCGCGAGCGCTTCAAGGTCATGGAGCGCAAGCTCTACCGCGGAATAATGGGCCCCTCGATGATCGCCACCCTGGTCCTGGGAATCTGGATGCTCTATCTCAACTCGGGCTGGCTGAGCCAGGGCTGGCTGCACGCCAAGCTCACTCTGGTGATCCTGCTGATCGGCTATCACCACGCCTGCGGCTCCCTGCTCAAGCGTTTCGCCAGGGGCGAAAATCGCCGGGGCCACGTGTTCTACCGCTGGTTCAACGAAGTCCCGGTGCTTTTCCTGATCGCCATCGTCATTCTGGTGGTCGTCAAGCCCTTCTGAACTGACAAGAGGAACTCCAGATGTCCCTGCCTGCCCTGCTTGATCAACGCCTGCGCTTGCCGGTCGTGGCCGCACCAATGTTCCTGGTGTCCAACCCCAGCCTGGTCCTGGCCTGCTGCAACAACGGTATCGTTGGCAGCTTTCCCGCCCTCAACCAGCGCGAAAGCAGCAGCTTTCGCGCCTGGCTGGATGAGATCGAGGCGGGCCTTAGGGCAGACGCTGCGCCCTTCGCGGTGAACCTCATCGTTCACCACAGCAACCCGAGACTTTCGGCCGACTTGGCCATCTGCGTCGACAAGCGTGTCCCCATTGTCATCACCAGCCTCGGCGCAGTGAAGGAAATCGTTGACGCCGTGCACAGCTACGGCGGCCTCGTCTTCCACGACGTGACCACGCGCCGCCACGCCGAGAAGGCCGCTGAGGCAGGCGTGGACGGTCTGATCGCCGTAGCGGCGGGCGCCGGCGGCCACGCCGGCACCTGGAGCCCCTTTGCGTTGCTCGCCGAAATCCGCCAGTTCTTCGACAAGACCCTGCTCCTCGCGGGCTGCCTCAACCACGGCCACGAAATCTTTGCCGCGCAGATGCTCGGTGCCGACCTGGCCTACCTCGGCACCCGCTTCATCGCCACTCAGCAGAGCGATGCCGAAACCCGCTACAAGCAAATGATCCTCGATGCCCGCGCAGCCGACATCATCCACACTCCGGCCGTTTCCGGCGTACCTGCGAGCTTCATGCGCCAGAGCCTGGAAGCGGCCGGTTACGACCTGAAGCGCCTCGCCGACAAGGGCGATATCAACTACGGCGAGAAGTTGAAACCCGTCAGCGATGAAGCCAAGGCCTGGAAGACCGTTTGGTCAGCCGGCCAGGGGGTGGGCAACATTCGCGACCTGCCCACTGTGGACGAGTTGATCGCCCGTCTTGACCAGGAGTATCGCGCCGCCCGCGACAAGGCCGGGCAACTGGGTCAACGCTGGGCTCAATGAGGCAGGGATTCCGCAACTGATGATCGACCTTGACCGCCTGGACGCCAATGCCGACTTGCTCACCACCAGGCTCGGTCCACGTCCTTTGCGACTGGTGGCCAAATCACTCGCATCCGGCGGACTGCTCGACTATCTGGCGCAGCGCTTGAATTGCTCGCGCTTCATGGCATTCCACCAACCACAGCTTAATCAGCTGGTACAGCTTTTCCCCGGGGCTGACCTCCTGCTGGGTAAACCCTTGCCCGCTGCGGCGGCACTGGCCTTCTACTTTCGACAGTGACCTGCTCCACGAGCACCAGCCGGCCCTATAGACCGCCACCCCCGTACTCAAGGCGCCCTGCCCTATCTGAAAGGCGCACAAGGCCTGCTGCAGGGCTGGAATCCCAATCGTCAGCGCGCCCATTACCTCTATGGAGGCAACTGGCACGCCAACCCGGTTTCCCCGGCTGTACTCGCCTATGACAACCTCTACGGTCGCAGCGCCAATCAGGAGCGCCTGATCGGCTCCCACTCTACAGGGCTCGCCGTAGACGACTGGGTCTTCCTGCGCCCGACGCACTCTGAAGGCACCCTAGGCGATTTCGCTGATCTGCGCCTGCTGCGCCGCGGAAGCCTGGTCGGACGCTGGAGCCCGCTCGACCTCGCCTGAACCCTGTTTTTTGTGCGCCAGCCCGCTTGTGCCGCGGGCCAGAGCGCAATTACGCTGTGCCATCATCTTTTCTGTCGCTGACAAGGATGCTCGCATGACCGAAGCCCGCTACAAGATCGTCTTCGACGGAGAACCCATGCCCGGTGTGGCGCTGGACACCGTCAAGGAAAACCTCGCCCGCCTGTTCAAGAGCGATACCAGCAAGATCGACAGCCTGTTCGGGGGCCGCAGTGTCGCCCTCAAGCGCGACCTGGTGGAAGCCGAGGCGGACAAGTACCTCGCTGCGCTGCAACGCGCCGGAGCCAAAGTGCGCAAGGAGCACGACCTGGCAGCAGGCCTGAGCCTGGCGGCCACGGATAATCACCCGGAGCCCAGCCCCCCTGCGGCCGAAGCCGCCCCGGCAAACGACAGCATGAACTGCCCGAAATGCGGCCATGAACAACCGAAATCGGCTGAGTGCCGGGCCTGCGGGATCATCATCGACAAGTACCTGGCCCGCCAGACGCAACTGTCCGAAGAAGCCGCCCTGGTGAAGGCCTCAATCACCAGCAGCGAACCCGCATCGCCCTACGCTCCGCCCCAGGCCCAGGTCGGCGAGCAATTGCCGGAGTTCGGCGAGTTGAAGGTGTTCGGCACCAATGGCCGCATCGGCCGGGTGCGCTACCTCGGCTGGAGCATGGCATTGATGCTTGCCTTCCTGCCGATCGGCGGTGTCATCCTGGGCAGCTTTGTGCTTTCCGAGACTCTCGCCGGTCTGCTGACTCTGGTCGCGAGTCTGGCGCTAGTTGTGGTCAGTGTCTGCATCGGCGTACAGCGCCTGCACGACATCGGCTGGTCCGGGTGGCTCTGGCTGTTGAACTTCGTCCCCGTCGTCGGCAGCGTTTTCGCGCTTCTAATGCTCTTCGTGCCCGGCACTGACGGCCCGAACCGCTACGGCCCGCCACCGCCGCCAAACAGTCGTGCAGTAAAAGTGCTGGCCTGGCTGATCATTCTGGTGCCGGTAATCGGTATAGTCGCCGCCATTTCGATACCGGCCTATCAGGACTACCTGATGCGCGCCCAAATGGACGCTGCCGCCAGCTTCGAGCAACCGGCCGAAGTGCCCCCGCTCGAAGGCGAGTCCGCCGAGTAAGCAACCTCCCGGGGCCGGCGTTGTCCAACCCGGCCCCGTTACGGAGAACCTCCAGATGCCCCGTTATGCCTTGATCACCGGCGCCTCCAGCGGTATTGGCCTGGCCCTGGCCGAGGCCCTGGCGAGACGGGGGCGCCACCTGTTGCTGGTGGCCCGACAGCGGGACGTGCTGGAGAGCATCGCCTGCGAGTTGACCCAGCGCTTCGGCGTGGAGGTGCTGTTCCGCTACTGCGACCTCGCCGAACCCTTGCAGGTGTCCGGCCTGCTGATGGACCTGGAACAGGGTGAGCGGGAAATCGACCTGCTGGTGAACAACGCAGGCATCGGGGCCTCCGGCGCCTTCGTCGACCAGGACTGGGGCCGCGAGCAGGAGTTGATCGAGTTGAACATCCTCGCCCTGGCCCGGCTCTGCCATGGCATTGGCGGCCTGATGGCACGCCAGGGAGGCGGGCAGATTCTCAACGTCGCCTCGGTGGCGGGCTTCCAGCCCGGCCCCTGGATGAGCAATTACTACGCCAGCAAGGCCTACGTATTGAACCTCTCCGAAGGCCTGCGAGAAGAACTGCGCCCTCGCGGCGTGAATGTCTCTGTGCTGTGCCCCGGCCCAACCCGCACCGCCTTCTTCCGCGGCGCCCATCTGCAAGTCGACAGCCTGGAAGGCAGCAAGCTGATGATGAGCCCTGAGGAAGTGGCGCTGATCGCCGTACGCGCCCTGGAAAAGAACCGCGCCATCATTATCCCCGGCTGGCGCAACCGGCTGGCCACCCTGCTCCCCAAACTGGCCCCGCGCTGGTTGGTACGCCGCCTGCTGGGCCGGGTCATTCGCCGTTTCGCCCAGCCCTGAGGGGCCTCAGTCGGCTTTCACGCAACGCCCGTTCGCCCATGCCCGCAAGTTTGCCAGTTGCTCGGCCATCAGCACCGACAATGGCGCGGTACCCTTGACCTCACGCAGCAGCAGAGCCTGGTCGGCCGGGCATTGCTGGGCCTGGGCAGCGTAGAGCATGCCTACCACCGCCTGTTCGATCTCAGAGCCGGAGAAACCATCACTGGCACCCACCAGTTGATGCAGGTCGAACTGCGCCGGGTCCAACTCGCGGCGGCCGAGGTGGATGCGGAAGATTTCGGCACGAACTTCAGGCTGCGGCAGATCGACGAAGAACAGCTCGTCAAAGCGTCCCTTGCGGAGCAGTTCTGGCGGTAGCCGGTCGATGGCATTGGCAGTCGCCACCATGAACACCGGTGCCTTGCGCTCGGCCATCCAGGTCAGCAAGGTCCCCAGGACGCGCTGGCTGACACCGCCATCATGGTCGCCGCTCGCCAGGCCCTTCTCCACCTCATCCATCCAAAGCACGCAAGGGGCCATCTGCTCCGCCAGCTTCAGCGCTTCGCGCAGGTTGCGCTCAGTTTCGCCAAAGAACTTGTTGTACAGGCAAGCGAAGTCCAGGCGCAGCAGCGGCAACCCCCAAAGACCGGCTACTGCCTTGGCCGCGAGGCTCTTGCCTCCACCCTGCACACCGACCAGCAATACCCCCTTGGGTCGGTCCAGACCTTTTTCATCCAGCAACGCGGACTGACGCTCGGCCAGCCAACGCTTGAGGTTGGCCAGCCCCCCCACCTCGGCAAAACGAGCCGTCTCGTACTCGAAACTGAGCACGCCCTCCAGATCCAACAGTTGGAACTTCGCCTTGTTCAGATCCGGAAGGTCTTCCTGGGTAATGGCACCGTCGTCACAGATCACATTGCGCGCAAGGGCCCGGGCTTCGCCATGACTCATGCCACGCAGATTCTTCACCACCTGTTGCAAGGTGCGGTTGTCGGTACGAACCCTCGCACCACGATTGCGCTCGCTCCAGCGCGACGCCTCTTCGCGGACGATGCTCAGCAGCTCCTCCTCATTGGGTAGTGCCAGATCAAAGCGCGCCGCGTAGCGCTGCACTTCCGGCGGCAGCTTGAGCGCATGGGACACCAGCACCAAGGTAGGCTTGTGGGTGCCCTCGGCCATGGCCACTTCCTTGAGCAGCCTTACCACCTTAGGGTTGTCGCTCAGAAAGGGATGCAGATCGCACATCACATACAGGTTTGGTTGCGGATCGGCCTTGATCAACTTGAGCGCCGTTTCCGGCTCGCGACTGTCACCTTCGCCCATGCTCTCACCACCGAAACCCAGACGCTGCAATCCTTCGCTGACCGCCCAGGTGAAGAGTCCGAGACCGCGTTTGACGGCCAGGCTAGTGAGGGTTTCAAGTACCCGGCGCTCATCCCAGGACTCGATCAGGACCAGCTTGACCCGCGAGTCCAGCACCAGGCCGAGGTCGTGGATATCGTTCTTCACAGAGGCTCCTTGTGGGCATCGGCCGATGCTGGCCGGGGAAATCAGTCGCCGCTAAACTCGGGCATTCTTATAACAGGCCGGAGAATTCCCGTGGACTGTCTGTTCTGCAAAATCGCCGCCGGGGAAATTCCCGCGCGCAAGCTCTATGAGGACGACCAGGTCGTCGCCTTCCACGACATCGCGCCGCAGGCTCCCGTGCACTTCCTGGTGATCCCGAAGAAGCACGTGCCCGCGCTCACCGACCTCACCGAGGACGACAAGGCGCTGGTAGGCCATATCGCCTACACCGCCCAGCGCCTGGCGATGGAGCAAGGCTGCGACGAAGGCTTCCGCGTGGTGATGAACTGCAACGTACAGGGTGGCCAGACCGTCTACCACATCCACATGCACGTGCTCGGCCAGCGCCAGATGCACTGGCCGCCGGGCTGATCCAGCATCGTCCCAAGGGCGGGAAGCCCTCCCGCCCACCGACCACCGTCTGACACCGGTCAAACCTTGGTCATCCCCTTGCGGTAGAATGCCTGCCGACGTCCTACGGAGGTGCCGCATGACCAGCGAACGTTCCTACTCACCCGCCGACCGCCTGTTGCTGCAGGCCGATGCCGCGCTGCGCACCCTGCTGCCATTTACCGGTCAGCCATTCCGCCCCTCTCCGGCCGATGGCCAACCCGATGCCGAACTCAAGGCCGAAGACGCCCGCCACATCGCCGGGCTGATGCGTATCAACCACACCGGCGAAGTCTGCGCCCAGGCGCTTTACCAGGGGCAGGCGCTGACCGCGAAGCTGCCGGAAGTGCGCGATGCCATGGAGCACGCCGCCGAGGAAGAGGTCGACCACCTGGCCTGGTGCGAACAGCGCATCCGCGAGCTGGGCAGTCGCCCGAGTGTCCTCAATCCGATCTTCTATGGCTTGTCGTTAGGCGTCGGCGCCGTAGCCGGCCTGATCAGCGACCGAGTGAGCCTGGGCTTCGTTGCTGCGACCGAAGAGCAGGTGTGCAAGCACCTCGACGAGCATCTGGAGCAACTGCCCGCCGAAGACGCCAAGTCCCGCGCCATCCTTGAGCAGATGCGTACCGACGAAGAGCAACACGCCACCAGCGCCCTGGAAGCTGGCGGCCTGCGCTTCCCCGCCCCGGTGAAGTTCGGCATGACGCTGCTGTCGAAGGTCATGACCAAGAGCACCTACCGGGTCTGAACACCGCACATGAAAAAGGGCGCCATCAGCGCCCTTTTTCGTTTCTACCGGGAAACGTCCTCAATGAGGCATGTTCCGCGCGTAGAAGATTTCCAGCATCTCGTGACGCACACGCTCTTCGACTTCCTTGCGCTGCTCTGCTGTCAGATTGCTAGTGGCATCGCCAAACAGGTAATTGTCCAGTTCAAAGTTCTTGAGCAGCATCTTGGTGTGGAACATGTTCTCCTGGTACACGTTGACGTCCGTCATCTGATAGGCGTCCTGGGTGTCGTCGGAGAGGTAGTTCTGGATCGAGTTGATCTCATGGTCGATGAAGTGCTTCTTACCTTCCACATCACGGGTGAAACCGCGCACGCGATAGTCGACGGTGACGATGTCCGAGTCGAACTGGTGGATCAGGTAATTGAGCGCCTTCAGCGGGGAAATCACGCCGCAGGTGGAAACATCGATGTCCACCCGGAAGGTGGCGATACCCGATACCGGATGGATCTCCGGATAGGTGTGAACGGTGATGTGGCTTTTATCGAGGTGCGCCAGGATGGTCTCCGGCAGCGGGCCCGGAGATTCCTCGATCTGGCTGTCGGTTGGGGTCACCGGCTGCTCGGAGATCAGGATGGTCACGCTCGCGCCCTGGGGATCATAGTCCTGGCGGGCAATGTTGAGGATGTTGGCACCGATGATGTCCACCACGTCGGTGAGAATCTGGGTCAGGCGCTCGGCGTCGTACTCTTCGTCGATGTACTGGACGTAGGCCTGCTGATCCTCGGGGGTCTCCGCGTAGCAGATGTCATAGATGTTGAAGCTCAAGGTCTTTGTCAGGTTGTTGAACCCGTGGAGCTTGAGTTTGCTTTTCACCGTTGAGAGCTCTCTGTGCATATGCGGCTCTGCCGCGTGGTTGAGCATGCCCGTCAGAAGCGCACGACACTTCTGCGTAGGACGGTTTACACCTCTTCGCGTTGGCGATTGTGGTCGTAGGTTCGGGGCCCGACGCCCCGGAAATTAGGAGGGGGCGAATTATGCAGACGACGGGCGCCGTCTGCCAGAGTTTGCCGCGCAATTATGATGGCCGGATGTCGTTATCCGGCCATCCATCGAGGCAGGGCTCAGCCCAGCTCGACGATTTCGTAATCATGGGTGATCTCGACACCGGCACGGCCGAGCATGATCGAAGCCGAGCAGTACTTCTCCGCAGACAGCTCCACCGCACGCTTGACCTGGGCGTCCTTGAGTCCGCGCCCCTTCACCACGAAGTGCACGTGGATCTTGGTGAAGACCTTGGGGTCCTCGCTGGCGCGCTCGGCTTCCATAAAGGCTTCGCAGCTTTCCACCGGCTGGCGGGACTTCTTCAGGATGCTCACTACGTCGAAGTTGGTGCAACCGCCAAGTCCGATCAACAGCATTTCCATGGGACGCACGCCTAGGTTGCGACCGCCAGCCTCGGGCGGGCCATCCATCACGACCGCGTGGCCACTGCCGGACTCGCCAAGGAACAGGGCTTCGCCCGCCCATTGGATGCGTGCTTTCATCGCCTGGAACTCCGCTCGGAAAAAGGTGCGGTAGCTTATCACAGCGCGATTTCCATGCCGGGCTGCAAATAGTTCCGGAGCAGGTGTTAGGTGCGTCGCAAAATCACGTTGTCGAACCGGGGCCCTCTGTTAAGCTGGCGCCGGATTACTGGCACACTTGGCCGGACAACTATTAGAAAATTGCCTGTTGGACAAAGGCTTACCTTCTCTATTTCGGGACTCGGGCATGGTCGCAATTACCCTTACACCAAAAATAAAGAGCCTGGACAAGATTCTCGCGCATTGTCACCGCCGCCGTTACACGGCCAAGAGCACCATCATCTATGCGGGCGATCGCTGCGAAACCCTCTTCTTCATTATCAAGGGCTCCGTCACCATCCTGATCGAGGATGACGACGGCCGAGAGATGATCATCGCCTACCTCAACGCCGGTGACTTCTTCGGTGAGATGGGCCTGTTCGAAAAGGAAGGCGCGGAGAAAGAGCGCAGCGCCTGGGTCCGCGCCAAGACCGAGTGCGAAGTAGCCGAACTGAGCTACGCCAAGTTCCGCGAGCTCACTCAGCAGGATCCGGAAATCCTCTACGCCCTGGGCAGCCAGATGGCCGACCGCCTGCGCAACACCACGCGCAAGGTAGGCGACCTGGCTTTCCTCGACGTGACTGGCCGCGTAGCACGTACCCTGCTCGACCTGTGCAAGCAGCCGGACGCCATGACTCACCCGGACGGCATGCAGATCAAGATCACCCGCCAAGAAATCGGCCGTATCGTCGGCTGCTCCCGCGAAATGGTCGGCCGCGTGCTCAAGAGCCTGGAGGAACAGGGCCTGGTGCATGTAAAGGGCAAGACCATGGTGGTCTTCGGCACCCGCTGAAGCCGCAAACGAAAAAGCCGGCGCAAACCGGCTTTTTCATGCCTGAAACAAAGGCCTTGCTCAGTCCGGATCGATGCCCGCAACCACGCGATTACGCTCGGGGAAGAACAGGCGGCTCAGTTCGGTGCCCGGTTCTTCGGCGCGCATAAAGGCTTCGCCCACCAGGAAGGCATACACGCCGCTGACTTCCATCAGCTCCACATCGGCACGATTGAGAATACCGCTCTCGGTTACCACCAGGCGGTCACGCGGAATGCGCGGCAGCAGGTCGAGGGTGTTTTCCAGGCTGACTTCGAAGGTGTGCAAGTTACGGTTATTGATACCCACTAGCGGGG
The DNA here is from genome assembly GCF_038440135.1 of Pseudomonas sp. OTU5201. Taxonomy (NCBI): domain Bacteria; kingdom Pseudomonadati; phylum Pseudomonadota; class Gammaproteobacteria; order Pseudomonadales; family Pseudomonadaceae; genus Pseudomonas; species Pseudomonas sp. OTU5201. The sequence goes on from NZ_JASATC010000008.1 coordinate 15,221, forward strand.
TATCCAAGCAGTTCAGCGCACGATCCAGTTCCTCGCCGTCATGCACTTCCACCAGCACATCGAGGCCGACGTCCTTGGCGGTGGCCGCCAGCTCCTTCATCCGCGTATCTTCCAGCGCGGAGACAATCAGCAGGATGCAGTCAGCACCGAGCGCGCGGGCTTCAACCACCTGGTACGGATCGATCAGGAAGTCTTTGCGGATCACCGGCAACGAGCAGGCCGCACGCGCTTCCTGCAGGTAAGCATCGGCGCCCTGGAAGAAGTCCACATCAGTCAGCACCGACAGGCAGGCTGCACCGCCGGCTTCGTAGCTTTTGGCAATCTGCGCCGGAATGAAGTTCTCGCGCAGCACGCCTTTGCTCGGGGAGGCCTTCTTCACTTCGGCGATTACTGCTGGCTCGTGGCGCTCGACACGCTCCAGCAGCGCCCGGGCGAAACCACGAGGGGCGTCGGCGGCGCGGGCCAATGCTTCGACTTCGGCCAGTGAGACTCGGGCACGGCGATCAGCCACTTCCTCGGCCTTGCGCACCAGGATCTTCTCAAGAACGGTTGGGATGCTCACGCTTCATTCTCCACTCGGAACACCGCGGTAAAGGAGGCCAGCTCGTCCAGCTTTTCGCGGGCCAGACCAGTGTGCAGAGCGTCCTGCGCCAGGCGCACACCTTCTTTCAGGCTGGACGCCAGGTCGGCAGCATAGAGCGCCGCGCCGGCGTTCAGGACGATCATGTCGGCGGCCTTCTGGCCGTTTTCCGTCTTGCGCCTGCCGAGGGCGTCGCGGATCAGCTCCAGCGACTCCTGCGGACTGCCGACGGTCAGGCCGATCAGGCTTTGGCTCTTGATGCCGAAGTCCTCGGGCTGGATGTGGTACTCGGTCACCTCACCGTTTTTCAGTTCGGCGACATGGGTCGGCGCGGCGAGGCTCACTTCGTCCAGGCCATCACGGGAGTGGACCACCAGGATGTGCTCACTGCCCAGGCGCTTGAGCACCTCGGCCAGCGGACGACACAGCGCCTGGCTGAATACGCCGACCACCTGGTGCTTCACCCCGGCCGGATTCGTAAGCGGGCCGAGCATGTTGAACAGGGTGCGCAGACCCAGTTCGCGACGCGGGCTGGCAGCATACTTCATGGCCTTGTGATGCACTTGGGCGAACATGAAGCCGACACCGATGCTCTCGATGCAGCGCGCCACCTGCTCCGGCTTGAGGTCCAGGTAGATGCCGGCGGCTTCCAGTACGTCGGCACTGCCGGTCTTGCCGGACACCGCGCGGTTGCCATGCTTGGCCACTTTGCCGCCTGCCGCTGCGACCACGAAGGTGGCGGCGGAAGAAACGTTGAAGATGTTGGCGCCATCACCACCGGTACCGACCACGTCCACCACATGCTTGAGGCTGGAAAGCTCGACACGAGTCGCCAGCTCACGCATGACCGAAACGGCACCGACGATCTCTTCGATCGTCTCGCTCTTCATGCGCATGCCCATGAGGAAGGCGCCGATCTGTGCATCGGTGCACTGGCCCGTCATGATCAGGCGCATCACGTCCTGCATTTCTTCGGTGGTCAGGTCCAGTTGGTTGACCACCCGGTTCAGGGCTTCCTTGATGTCCATCAGCGCACTCCACCGGTTTGCTTGAGGAAGTTGGCCAGCAGTTCATGGCCCTGTTCGGTAAGGATGGACTCCGGATGGAACTGCACACCCTCGATGTTCAGCGTCTTGTGACGCAACCCCATGATTTCGTCCATCGAACCGTCGGCGTGCTGGGTCCAGGCGGTGACTTCCAGCTCGTCGGGCAGGGTTTCCAGCTTCACCACAAGGGAGTGATAGCGGGTGACGGTCAGTGGGTGGTTCAGGCCTTCGAACACGCCCTGGTCCTTGTGGAATACCGGGCTCGTCTTGCCGTGCATGGCCTGGCGCGCACGCACGACGTCACCGCCGAAGGCCTGGCCGATGCTCTGGTGGCCGAGACAGACACCGAGGATCGGCAGCTTGCCGGCGAAATGGCGGATCACCTCCAGCGACACGCCCGCTTCGTTGGGCGTGCAGGGGCCGGGGGATACCACGATGCGTTCCGGGTTCAGCGCCTCGATCTCGGCGATGGATAGCTCGTCGTTGCGGATCACATGGACGTCCGAGCCCAGCTCGCCGAGGTACTGCACCACGTTGTAGGTAAAGGAATCGTAGTTGTCGATCATCAGCAGCATGGTTCAATCCTCACGCGTCGGTCTTGGCGGTCTGTTCGGCGAGAGTCACGGCCCGGAACATGGCCCGGCGCTTGTTCAGCGTCTCTTCCCATTCCAGGGCTGGGACCGAGTCGGCGACGATGCCGGCGCCAGCCTGTACGTGAAGTTCGCCGTCCTTGATGACCGCGGTACGGATGGCGATGGCCGTGTCCATGTTGCCGTTCCAGGCCAGGTAGCCCACGGCACCGCCGTAGACGCCACGCTTGACCGGTTCGAGGTCGTCGATGATCTCCATGGCGCGGATCTTCGGCGCACCAGAGAGCGTGCCGGCCGGCAGGATGGCGCGCAGCGCTTCCATTGCGGAGATACCTTCCTTGAGCTGGCCGGTGACGTTGGAAACGATGTGCATCACGTTGGAGTAGCGCTCGATCACCATCTTCTCGGTGACCTTGACGCTGCCCGTGCTAGCGACGCGGCCGACGTCATTGCGGCCGAGATCGATGAGCATCAGGTGCTCCGCCAGCTCCTTGGCGTCGGAGAGCAGGTCTTCTTCCAGGGCGCGGTCCGCTTCCTCGGTCGCGCCACGCGGGCGGGTACCGGCAATCGGGCGCACGGTGACCAGGCCATCCTCGACGCGCACCAGCACTTCCGGCGAGCTGCCCACCACGTGAAAGTCACCGAAGTTGAAGAAGTACATGTAGGGAGTGGGGTTGAAGCAACGCAGGGCGCGGTACAGGTCAATGGGAGCGGCCTGGAAGGGAATCGACATGCGCTGGGAAATCACCACCTGCATGCAGTCGCCGGCCAGGATGTACTCCTTGATCTCACGCACCGCCTGCTCGTAGTCCTCACGGGTGAAGCTGGAGCGGAACTCCGGCTCGCCCCCAACCGGCAGGCTGGGGTCCACCCCCAGGCGCGGCACCACGGGCTGGCGCAGCTTCTGACGCAGTTCGATCAGCCGCGCCTGCCCTTTCTCGTAGGCCTCGGGCTGGGTCGGGTCGACCAGGACGATGGCGTGCAGCTTGCCGGCCAGGTTGTCGAACACGATCACCGCGTCCGAGACCATCAGCAGGATATCCGGGGTGCCCAACGGATCGGGGTTCGGGCAGTTGGCCAGGCGCTTCTCGACGTAGCGCACGCAGTCATAGCCGAAGTAACCCACCAGACCGCCGTTGAAGCGTGGCAAGCCGGCGATGGGCGCCACCTGGTAGCGCTCCTTGAAGTCTTCGACGAAGGCCAGCGGGTCTTCGCAATCGTGGGACTCCACCTCGACATCGTCGACGCTGACGCTGACCTTCAGGCCGTGGGCGCGCAGCACAGTGCGGCTCTGCAGGCCGATGATGGAGTACCGCCCCCACTTCTCGCCGCCCTGCACGGACTCCAGCAGATAGGAGTACGGCGTGTCGGCAAGCTTCAGGTAGAGGGACAGGGGGGTGTCGAAATCCGCCAGGGTTTCGAACGCAAGCGGAATGCGGTTGTAGCCTTCGGCGGCCAAACGCAGGAATTCTTCGCGGGTCATGATCAGCCTCGTGGGCAAGGAGCCCGTTGAGGACTCCTGGAGATTAGAACGTCGGTGTGCAAGCGCGCCGGAGCATCCGGCCAGAATGAATTCAGGCGCGCCAGCGCCAGCGGGCGACGGCCTTGATGATCTTCATTCCGGCTCGTTCGAGCCGATGCTTGCAGTGAACCACCACGTTTCTATCTCGTTGAGGCGGATTGTCGGAGGAGTCCGGCGACATTAGCGCAGCACCGTGGGCGGCGCAACCGCCAGGCAACAGCTCGCGCAGGTCATCCACCACCAGGGCCGGTTCTTCCTCGCTAATGGGGCGGCCGTGGTTGTAACCGTAGCTCAGCGCCACGCATTGCACCCCGGCGGCCTTGGCTGCAAGCACATCGTTGCGCGAGTCACCGACGAACAGCGCATCGGTGCGACTGACCCCGGTCATGTGCATCACATGCAACAGCGCGGCCGGGTCGGGCTTTTGCTGCGGCAGGGTGTCGCCAGCGATGATCAGCGGGAAATAGCGCCCAAGCTTCATCTCGTCCAGCAGGGGGGCGACGAAGCGTTCCGGCTTGTTAGTGATCAGCGCCAGCTCCACGCCCTTTTTCTTCAGCCATTTCAGGGTTTCCGCCACACCCGGGTAGACGGTGGTCAGGGCGTGGCTTTCAGCATAGGCGTCCATGAACAGCGCCAGACCGCGCTCGGCGTCGCTGTCATGTACTGCGGAATGATCGATATCCCCGGCCAGGGCACGGCGCACCAGCACCCGGGCGCCGTTGCCGACCCACTCGCGAACCCGCTCCACTCCGGCGGCAGGACGGCCAAGGGCAAGCAACATGCTGTCGACAGCGGCCGCCAGGTCGGGAACTGAATCCACCAGAGTGCCATCCAGGTCAAACATCACCAGGCGTGGCAGGCGCCCGTCAAACAGCCGCTGTAGCGCGCTCATATCAAACCAGGGCCAGCTCGGCGCGCATGGCGGCGATGACTTCGGCGTAGTCCGGGGTGTTGAAGATGGCCGACCCGGCGACGAAGGTGTCGGCGCCCGCGGCGGCGATCTCGCGGATGTTTTTCACATTGACGCCGCCGTCGATTTCCAGGCGGATGTCACGACCGGAGGCGTCGATCAGGGCACGGGCCTCGCGCAGCTTGTCGAGCGTGCCGGGGATGAACTTCTGCCCACCGAAGCCGGGGTTGACGCTCATCAGCAGAATCATGTCGACCTTGTCCATCACGTACTTCAGTACGTCCAGCGGAGTCGCCGGATTGAACACCAGGCCAGACTTGGCGCCGCCGTCGCGAATCAGTTGCAGGGAGCGGTCGACGTGCTCGGAGGCTTCCGGATGGAAGGTCACGTAGGTCGCACCCGCCTCGATGAAGTCACCAATGATGCGATCGACCGGTTTGACCATCAGGTGCGCATCGATCGGCGCGGTGATGCCGTACTTGCGCAGCGCCGAGCAGACCATCGGGCCAATGGTCAGATTGGGTACGTAGTGGTTGTCCATCACGTCGAAGTGAACGATGTCGGCGCCGGCGGCGAGGACGTTCTCCACTTCCTCGCCCAGGCGGGCGAAATCGGCGGACAGGATCGACGGTGCGATGGCGAAGGGCTGCATGGCGGACCTCAGGGCAGAATCACGGTGGCGCGGATTGTAGCCGGGATGAATGGCGCGCGGGGATTCGACCGATGACTGAGGTGAGGCGGAAAAGAACCTGCCCGCGATGGGGACGCGGGCAGGCGAAGGTTGGAGAGGTTTACTCCGGCATGGAGGTGCGCATGCGCTCACTGCGACCGCGCAGCCATTCCAGCACCAGCAACAGCGCGACGGAGAAACCGATCAGCAACGTCGCGGCAGCGGCGATGGTGGGACTGAGGTTCTCGCGGATACCACTGAACATCTGCCGCGGCAGGGTGGCCTGCTCGGGGCCGGCGAGGAACAGGGTCACGACCACTTCGTCGAAGGAGGTGGCGAAGGCGAAGAGCGCTCCGGAGATCACCCCCGGCGCGATCAGCGGCAGGGTTACCTTGAAGAACGCGGTCAGTGGCGGCGCCCCCAGGCTGGCAGCGGCGCGCACGAGGTTGTAGTTGAAGCCCTGCAGGGTGGCCGACACCGTGATGATCACGAAGGGCACCCCCAGCACCGCATGCACCAGGATCAGCGACAGATAACTGTTGCCAAGCCCCAATGGTGCGAAGAACAGGTAGCTGGCGACACCGATGATCACCACCGGCACCACCATCGGCGAAATCAACAGGCTCATCACCAGCGCCTTGCCGCGGAACTCGCCCCGGGTCAGGCCGATAGAAGCCAGGGTGCCGAAGACCATAGCCAGCACGGTGGCCGCCGGGGCAACGATCATGCTGTTGGCCAGCGAGCGCATCCATTCCGCTGAGCCGAAGAAATCGGCATACCAGCGCAAGGAGAAGCCCTGCAGCGGATAGACGAGGAAGGTGCCGGAGTTGAACGACAGCGGGATGATCACCAGCACCGGTAGGATCAGGAACAGCAGCACCAGGCCGCAGAGGCCGCGCAGGGTGAAGTACCACAGGCGCTCGATCGGGGACATGTAAGGGCTCAGCATTTTTCTCTCCTCAACCCAGACGCAGGCGGCCAGCGCCCACCAGCCAGCTGTACACCACATAGAGAATCAGGGTGGCGAACAGCAGCATGCCGCCCAAGGCCGTGGCCATACCCCAGTTGATGGTGGTGTTGGTGAAGAAGGCGACGAAGTAGCTCACCATCTGGTCGTTCGGGCTACCCAGCAGCGCCGGGGTGATGTAGTAGCCGATGGACAGGATGAACACCAGCAGGCACCCGGCACCAACGCCGGCCACGGTCTGCGGGAAATACACCCGCCAGAAACTGGCGAAAGGGTGGCAGCCGAGGGAGATCGCCGCCCGCATATAGCTCGGCGAGATGCCTTTCATTACGCTGTAGATCGGCAGGATCATGAACGGCAGCATGATGTGCACCATGGCGATGTAGACGCCGGTGCGGTTGAACACCAGCTGCAGCGGCTGGTCGATCAGGCCGAGTTTGATCAGCGCGCCGTTGATCAGGCCGCCAGACTGCAGCAGCACGATCCAGGCGGCGACGCGCACCAGGATGGAAGTCCAGAACGGCAGCAGCACCAGGATCATCAGCAGGTTGCTCTGCCGGGTCGGGAGGTTAGCCAGCAAGTAGGCCAGCGGGTAGGCCAGTATCAGACAGATCACTGTAATCACCGCGCCCATCCAGAAGGTGCGGGCGAAGATATCCAGATAGATCGCCTGGTCCGGAGTGGCCGGGGCAACCTCTCCCAGATCATCGATGCGATGGTCGAGCGCGGCCAGCAGGTAATAGGGGGTCAGTTCACTGGCGTTGCGGCGGATCGCCTGCCAGTAGGCCGGGTCGCCCCAGCGCTCATCCAGACTTTCCAGGGCATCTTTATACGAGGCTGGCTCGGTCTTGAACGGCAGGGCACGGGCAGTCTTGGCCATCAGGCTGCGGTAGCCGGCCAGCTCCATGTTCAGGCGTTTGGAAAGGTCACCGATAGTCTGGTTCTTGCGCGCCGCGGCGAGGTCTTCAGCCAGGGCCTTGTACACCGGTTCGTCGGGCAGCGCCTTGCCGTCCCAACTGGAAATGGCGTCGACGGTGCGCGGCATGGAGCCGACCACTTCCGGGTTGTTCACGCTCCTGTAGAGCAGCGCGCCAATGGGCACCAGGAAGGTCAGCAGGAGGAAAATCAGCAGCGGCAGGATCAGCGCCTGGGACTTCAGGCGATTCATCCGCTCGGCACGGGCGAGGCGCTGCTTCAGGCTGGGGCCGGCGACCTCGGTAAGGGGCACTGCAGTGGCCATGACGAACTCCGTTGGAACAGGGTTGGACTTTCAGCCCGGTAGGGCCGAGGTGAGGAAAGACTTCCCTCACCCCCAGCCCCTCTCCCGGAGGGAGAGGGGAATAGCGGCAGCCTTACTTGGCCGCCCAGGAGTTGAAGCGCTGCTCCAGTTGCTCGCCGTAGTCAGCCCAGAAGGTGACATCCATGGCGACCTGGTCCTTGATGTTCTCCGGGGTGGTCGGCATGTCCTTGAGCAGGGCCTTGTCCAGCAGCGGCACCGCCTGGGTGTTGGCCGGGCCGTAGGCGATGTTCTCGGAGTAGATCTTCTGCTGCTCGGGCTTGACCGAGAAGGCGATGAATTCCTTGGCCTTGTCGGCATCCTTGGCGCCCTTCGGGATCGCCCAGGAGTCGAAGTCGTAGATACCGCCGGTCCACACGACTTTCAGGTTGCTTTCCTTCTGCACGGCAGCGATGCGGCCGTTGTAGGCGGAGCTCATGACCACGTCGCCGGAAGCGAGGAACTGTGGCGGCTGGGCGCCGGCTTCCCACCACTGGATGCTCGGTTTGATCTCGTCGAGCTTCTTGAAGGCGCGGTCCTGGCCTTCCTTGGTGGCGAGCACGCTGTAGACGTCTTTCGGCGCAACGCCATCAGCCATCAGGGCGAACTCCAGGGTGTACTTGGCGCCCTTGCGCAGGCCGCGCTTGCCGGGGAATTTCTTCACATCCCAGAAATCAGCCCAGCTGGTTGGCGCGCTCTGCAGCTTGTCGGCGTTGTAGGCCAGCACGGTGGACCAGACGAAGAAGCCGACGCCGCAGGGCTGGATGGCACCGGGGACGAAGTCTTCGGACTTGCCGAACTGAGCGGCGTCGAGTTCTTCGAACATGCCTTCGTCGCAGCCACGGGAAAGCTCTGGCGACTCCACTTCCACCAGGTTCCAGGACACGCTGTTGGTGTCGACCATGGCTTTCACCTTGGCCATTTCGCCGTTGTACTCACCGGCGATGATCTTGTTTCCGGTGCTCTGCTCGTAGGGCTCGTAGAACGCCTTGACCTGAGCATTCTTGTTGGCGCCGCCAAAGGACACCACGGTCAGGTCAGCAGCCATCACCTGGGAGGCGCAGGCCAGCCCGAGAGCGATGGCGGTGAGTTTCAGGGATTTCGACATTGTTATTTTCTCCACAGTGCAGGGTTGCTAATGCCTTGGCGCCGCCGCGTCATTCCGCCAGAAGCGGGTCCAGTGCGCGGACGTGCTCCACTTGCCAGCCGAGCGGCACCACATCGCCTACCGCCAGTGCGGGGTCGAGCTCAGCAATAGGTTGCTTGACGAAGAAATCGGGCTTGCCGCACACCTCCATGCGGATACGCACGTGATCGCCCAGGTAGATGAACTCGGCAACGCGCCCGGAAAAGCGATTCGCGCAGCTCTCGCTGTGGCCATTCAGGCGTATGCGCTCCGGACGGATCGACAAGGTCACCGACTCACCCGGCTTGCCGACGTTGATCGCCAGCGCCTCGATCTTCTCGCCACGGGCCAGACGCACCACGCAGCGATCGCCGTCGTGGCTTTCCAGCTGCCCGTTCAAGCGGTTGTTCTCACCGATGAAGTTCGCCACGAAGGTGTTGCGCGGCAGCTCGTAGAGCTCGCGCGGCGGGGCGATCTGCTGGATCTCACCCTGGTGGAACACGGCCACGCGGTCGGACATGGTCAGGGCTTCGCCCTGGTCGTGGGTCACGTAGACCACGGTCACGCCGAGGCGTTGATGGATGTGCTTGATCTCCATCTGCATGTGTTCACGCAGCTGCTTGTCCAGCGCGCCGAGGGGTTCGTCCATCAACACCAGCTGAGGTTCGAACACCAGGGCACGGGCCAGGGCGACACGCTGCTGCTGACCGCCGGAGAGCTGGCCCGGGTAGCGGTTGCGGAAGGCGTCGAGCTGGACCATGGAGAGCGCACGCTTGACCCGCTCGCTGGCGTCGGTCTTGCTCATGCCGCGCACCGAGAGCGGGAACGCTAGGTTCTCGGCCACTGTCATGTGCGGGAACAATGCGTAGTTCTGGAACACCATGCCGATGTCGCGCTTGTGCGGCGGCACGTTGTTAATGGAGCGACCGGCCAGGAGAATCTCGCCGCTGGTGGGGGTTTCGAACCCGGCGAGCATCATCAGGCTGGTGGTCTTGCCGGAGCCGGATGGCCCGAGCAGGGTGAGGAATTCGCCTTTGCGAATGTCCAGGTTGAGGTCTTTGACGATCAGGGTCTCGCCGTCGTAGCTCTTCTGCACGCCGCGAAAGCTGACCAGGATGTCGTTGCCTTGTGTCTCGGCCATAACCGCACCTTTGTTTTTGTGTCTGCCGTAGACAAAAGCCTAGAGAAGGCAGCAGGTCACGCAAATCGGGCGGTATGAGAGATTGCTATAAGGCTTAGAGAGGATTTCTTGTAGGGATCGCCCTACAAATCAGAGCGCGATTATCGGACATTCACAGCAGCTTGTGCTCCACGGCGTATTTCACCAGGTCCGCCACGGAATGCAGCCCTAGTTTCTGCATCAGGCGGGCCTTGTGGGTGCTTATCGTCTTGCTGCTGACCGCCAGTTGCTGGGCGATTTCGTTCACCCCTTCGCCCCGCACCAGACGCTCGAACACCGAGAATTCCCGCTCCGAGAGCAAGGTATGGGCGGGGCGGGCATCGGTCAGCCCCACCTCGAAGACCATGCGGTCGGCCAGGTCCGGATCGATGTAGCGACCTCCCGTAGCCACCTTGCGAATGGCGGTGAGCAACAGGGCCGGGTCGCTGTCCTTGGTGGCATAACCGGCGGCGCCGATCTTCAGCGCCCGCGCGGCCATCTGCGCCTCGTCGTGCATGGACAGCACCAGTACCGCTGGCGGATTTGTCAGGGCGCGGATGCGAGGAATGGCTTCCAGGCCGTTGACGCCGGGCATGGAGATATCCAGCAGTACCACCTCGCAGGGCGTCTGGCGCAGGGTTTCCATCAGTTGCTCACCATTGCCAGCTTCACCTACTACGCAAAGGTCCTTGGCCAGCCCGATCAGTTGCTTGATGCCCTCGCGGACGATGGTGTGGTCTTCGGCTACCAGTACTCGGATCACGCTGCTTTCTCCTTATCCAATGCCACGCGTACACAGAGGGTGGTGCCCTCCCCTGGTTGGCTCTCTATCTGCAGGCTGCCGCCCAGCATCAGCACCCGCTCGCGCATGCCCACCAGGCCGAAGGAGCTGCCACGCGCGACGCGGGTGTCGAACCCTCGACCGTCATCGCTGATCCGCAGGCAGAGCATGCCGTCTTCCTCGCAGAGACGAACCGCGACAGTATGCGCTTCGGCATGACGCATGACGTTGGTCAGCGCCTCCTGCAGCACCCGGAACAGCCCCACCGCCTTGGCATCGGACAGCTGCGGCAGTTGCTCGGGCACTTCCACCAAGCAGGGAATTTGAGTGCGCGCCTCGAAACGCCGTGCCTGCCATTCGATGGCCGAGGCGATACCTGCATCGAGGATGGGTGGCCTCAGCGCGGTGGCGACATCGCGCACCAACTGGAAGAGCTGAGCGATCAACCGTTTCATGCTGTCCAGACGCTCGCGCAGGCCCGCATCGAGCCCTGCGAAAGCCAGCTCGCACATGGACGTTTCCAGCTTGAGCACCGTGAGCACCTGGCCCAGCTCGTCATGCACTTCGCGAGCGATACGCGCCTTCTCTTCTTCGCGCACGCTTTCCAGGTGCGCCGAGAGGTCGCGCAACTGGGCACGGGATGCGGCCAGTTCCAGCTCGATCTGCTTGTTGCCGGTGATGTCCCAGACCACGCCGTCCCAAACCGCACGACCGTCGTCGAAGACCCGCGCACTGGCCTTGATGTCGGCCCAGCGCAGTTCGCCGTCACGGGTAAGGATTCGCCCTTGCCAGTGCCAATCTCGATCGGCGTCCAGCGCCTGGGTCTGGCTGTCCCAGTAGCCATCGCGGTCTTCCGGATGGACCAGGCCACGAATGCCGCGCCCGGTATCCAGCAGCTCGCTTGCGCTGTAGCCCACCAGTCCCTCGCTACCTTCGCCGATGAACGCAAAATTCGACGGCGCGCCGGCCTTCGGTCGTTCCAGCCGGAACACCAGCCCAGGAACGTTGGAAGCGATGCCCTTGAGGCGCGCTTCGCTTTCCTCCAACGCCTCACGGGCGCGACGGCGCTCGGTGGCATCGGAGAGGAAGACCACCAGGTACTCCGAGGAACCAAAGCGCAGGAAGCTCAGCGACACATCTGCCGGCAGCCAGCTGCCGTCCGGCCGCAGGCTGCGCGTCTCGAAGCTCAGCGGACCCTCGTCGCTATTGCGCGCGCGGCGCCAGAGGTTCAGCCAGCGATCCATGTTCAGTTCGGGCTGGAAGTCCGCCAGGGGCCGGTCCGCCAGGCTACCCGGTGCATAGCCGAGCATCTGTTCGGCAGCTCGGTTGGCGTAACGCACATGGCTGTCCCAGTTCACCCAGAGAATGCCGAGTGTGCTGTGGTCGATGGAGAACTGGGTGAGGCGCAGGGCTTCCTCGGCCGCTTCGCGCAACTGCAGCGCCTGGCGGGCATCGAGCAGTTGCCGTTCAAGCCTGCGCCGCTGTCGACGCAGCCAGGCGATGATGGCCGCAGCGGCCAACAGCAGTACGCCGAGCAGCAGGCTGAGGTTCTGCCAGAAGCCGGCGGACTCACCCAGGCGGGGGTACTTGGGTTGCAGCCAGCGCTCGTGGAGTTGGTCGAGGTCTTTGGCTGGCAGGCTGCGCAGGGCGATATCGACGATGGACGCCAATTCCGGCCAGTCGCGCCGCGAGGCCACTCGCAGCAGCTGTGGAAAACCAATGTCCGCCACCACGGCGAGCCCGGCGAACTCCTGTTCACGGGACAATCGACTGAGCTGGGCCTCGTCCAGTACGGCATAACGCACCTGCTCGGCGAGCAATGCCTGCAAGGCCTGCCGTTCGCTAGCCACGGGCTTGAGGTTGAGGTTGGAGTATGTGGCTCGCAGGTAGTCGGCCACCGCGCTGGGCTCGCGCAGGGCAACCGGGGAGGTGGCGTCCAACTGCTCCAGATCCACCGCCGCGTTGCCCTCTCGCTCCCCAACCATCAATTGCGAGACCCGCATATACGGGTCGGAAAATAACCAGAGGCGCAGTCCGGCGGGTGTCTGGCCAAGGCCCGGAGCCAAATCGATCTGCCCGGCACGCAAGGCCTGCTCCAGCTCGCCCAGGCTGTCGTAGGTACGCCAGACCAGTTCCACCCCCATGGACGTGGCCAGCCAGTTCATCAACTCGACGTTGGCCCCCGAGAGCTGCTGCAGGCGACGGTCCAACTGGACATAGGGCGCCTGCAACACGGCACCAACGCGGAGTTGGCTATGGTTCTCGAGCCATTGTCGCTGGCTCTCTTCCAGCGGCAGCTGGGCAGGTGCCGCCGATACGGGTATCGCCAGGCAGCAGGCAAACAACAGGGAAAGGAGCGCACGCATCATCGAAAGCCAACCGCAACGAGGAGAACAGCCGACATACCTTACTCCAGCCTCGACGAACCATGCGAAGGCACAGCCTGACAAAGATCCATCGAGCCATTAGGCTCCTGCTTTCCAGCTCGACCAGGAAATCCCAGATGCCCCGCGTCTTTCGCCCGACCCTTGCGGCCCTTTGCCTCGCCCTGCTGCCCGCGTCTCCCGCCCTGCTGGCGGAAGAAGAGGCCGCAACCATGTCCAAGGAATCCGCACCAACGCTAGAGCGCGCGCCCCTGGTGGAGCGCAGCCAGGAGGAAGCCGCCAACCTGGAGCGGCAGCTCCCGAGCCGGGAGCAACAAACGCTCGTGGCCGGTGAAGAGGCGTTCCTTGCACTCTGGCAGCCGGCCAATGTGAGCAATCCCAACGGCCTGGTAATCCTCCTGCCCGGCGAGGGCGAAAGTGCCGATTGGCCAGAAGCCATAGGCCCGTTGCGGCGTCAGCTTCCGAACGCTGGCTGGAGCACCCTCGCACTGACCCTGCCGGACCCCAGCGGCAACCCGCCGCCACCGCGTCCGGTGAAAACCGAAGAACCGACCAAGGCGGAACCCGCGGTAAGCCCGGAGAAGGCGCAGGAGGAAGGCCCGGCCAATACCGAACAGGCCGGCAGCGCCGAGCCCAATACCGACCCGGCACCTCCAGCGCTGTCTCGCGACGCCATTCAGAAGGCCCAGACCGATCGGGTATTCGCCCGCATCGAAGCGGCCCTGGCCTTCGCCCGCCAGCAGAAGCCGAAATCCATCGTGCTACTGGGGCACGGCAGCGGCGCCTACTGGGCAACGCAATTCCTCACTGCCCATGAACCGAAGGACGTACGCAACCTCTTGCTGGTTGCAGCAGAGCTGCCCCCCGGCTATGAACCGGCGTTGGAAGATTCGTTGCCTGAACTGAAACTGGCCACCGGCGACTTCTACTACAAGGACCAGCCCACGGACCGCGATGCAGCTCTGCGACGCCTCCAGGCGAGCAAACGACAGCAACACCCGGCCTACATCCAGATCGCCATGAAGGCGCTGCCGGCCGATCCCGACATCGAGCAGGAACAACTGATCCGGCGCATTCGCGGGTGGCTGAGCCTGCATCTGGAAGCGGACAGCGGCAAGTCCCCGGCCGGGGACGGTTGAACGACGAACGAGCAATCAACGAAAGCCGTGACGCTCACGGATCAAGTTATACGCACTGTGCAGTTCACGAGTGCGGTCAGTGGCGGCGCGCACCACGGCCTGGCTGGCGCCTGACCCGGCAAGCTTGTCCGGATGGCTCTGGCTCAGCAGGCGGCGGTAGGCTCGCTTGATCACCGCGGGTTCGCAATCGGCGGTCACGCCCAGCAAGGTCAACGCCTCTTTGTAGCTATTGCTGCGTTTGGGCGGCAGGCGCTGAGGCGTGTCATAGCCGGCCCCAAGGGTCTCCACCCGAGATGCCGAGAAACCAAGCCAGCGCCCCCATTGCAGGATGAGCTCGCGCTCGCACTGGCCGATCCGGCCATCGGCCGCAGCCATCTGCCAGCAACTGCGCAGCAGGCGTTCGACCGTCAGACGTTCGTCCTTCAATTTGCACAGGCAGGGACGCAGGTTGTCGCCGCCCGCTTTACCCCGGTTGAAAGCGGCAATCGCGCGGCGGGTGCCAGCCTCGTCCAACCCAAGACGCTTCATTTCGGATCGCGCCTGCTGGATATGAGCTTCTTGCACACGGCCATCGCTCTTGGCCAGACGACCGAGCAGGATGAACAGCAGGTCCTGCTGGTCAATGGCAGGATCGCCGCGCAGCCGGGCACGCAGGGCGCTCCAGGAATCCAGCGCCAGACGGCGATCGAGCACATGCCCCAGGAGCCCGCCGAGCATGGCCCCTGGAATGCTCGCCAAGGCGAATCCGGCGGCGGCGCCGATCAGGGTGGCGGGCCAGACCAACTCAGGCCTCCGCCAGCAACAGGCTTTCGACTTCCGCCAGGCGCTCGTGGGTACCGACATCTACCCAGCGCCCGCGGAAATGCTCGCCGCTCACCTGGCCGGCAAGCATCGCCCGTCTCAGTAGCGGCGCCAGCTTGAAGGCTCCCGCTTGGCAGCCCTCGAACAGGCGCGGATGGAGCACGGCAATACCGCTGTAGGTAAGGCTCGGCTCCCCGTCCACGGCATCACTCACCCGGCCGCTGTCCAGGCGGAAGTCACCGTGCGGGTGATGCGCCGGGTTATCCACCAGTACCAGGTGGGCCAAGCCGTCCAGTGGTCGGCGCAGGTGGTTGAAGTCGAAGTCGGTCCAGACATCACCGTTGACCACGAGGAAAGGTTCGTCCCCCAGCAGCGGCAACGCGCGGAAGATGCCACCCCCGGTTTCCAGCGGCTCCCCTTCAGCGGAAAAACGGATGGACAGGCCAAAGCGTGCGCCATCGCCCAGGTGATCCTCGATCTGCTGGCCCAGCCAGGCATGGTTGATCACCAGCTCACGGAAACCGGCCTGCTCCAGGGCGCGAAGATGGAACTCGATCAGCGGAGTGCCCGCGGCACGGACCAGCGGCTTTGGGGTATGCAAGGTCAGCGGACGCATGCGCTCACCCTTGCCAGCGGCAAGAATCATGGCCTTCATGGTTGGCTGACCTCGTCCTTGGGCAGGCTGGCCAGCAGGTCACCCAGCTCGACCAGCTCGGGGCGACGTTCGATCACTGCCTTTATATAGGCGAAGAATCGCGGCACATCACCCAGGTACTTGGGCTTGCCGTCGCGGTGGCAGATTCGCGCGAAGATGCCGATGACCTTGAGATGGCGCTGCACACCCATCAGGTCGCTGGCGCGATGGAACTCGGCGAAATCCGCCTGGACCGGAATCCCCTCCTCACGTGCCTGGTTCCAGTAACGCTCCAGCCAACCGGCAACGCGCGCCTCTGGCCAACTGAGGAAAGCGTCCTTGAACAGGCAGGTAACGTCGTAGGTGACCGGACCGTAGACCGCATCCTGAAAATCCAGCACACCGGGATTGGGCGCGCTGAGCATCAGGTTGCGCGGCATGTAGTCACGGTGCACCAGCACCTTGGCCTGGGCCAGGGCGCTATCGATCAGCCGGTCGGAGATGCGCTGCCAGGCGGCCAGGCGCTCACCTTCCAGCTCGACGCCCAGATGGCGCTGCAGGTACCACTCGGGGAAGAGCTGCAGCTCACGGCGCAGCAAGGCGTCGTCGTAACTGGGCATGGGCACGTCGAGACTGCGCTTCTGGAAAGTCAGCAGCGCCTGCAGGGCGTCATCGAACAACTGATCAGCGTTCTCGCTGTTGATCACGTCGAGGTAGGTCTGGCGCCCCAGGTCGTCGAGAACAAGGAAGCCTTGCTCCACATCGGCCGCCAGGATGCGCGGCACATGCACCCCCGCTTCGGCGAGCATTCCGGCCACCTTCACGAACGGCCGGCAGTCCTCGCGGGGCGGCGGGGCGTCCATCAGGATCAGGGTGCGGCCTTCGGCCTCCCAGCGGAAATAACGACGAAAGCTGGCATCGCTGCTGGCTGGAACCAGCTCGGCGGCAGGCACGGGGCCCCAGCCTTGGGCAGCGAACAGGGTCGGCAACTGCTGGTCCAGCCATTGGCTCAGCTGCTGAAGGCGAAGGTCTTCATGGTGCATCAGGTGGTCTCCGGCGGCGCTAGCCGTTGTGCGGGTCATGCTTTATTATCCAGCATCTTTTTCAGCCCATCGAGAGGCGTGCGGCCCCAGCGGGCCGAAGGCGCGCAGGAAGCCCGGACTAACAAGATGGCAGTAAGATCCCCCGCGTTTCGTAAAAAGTTCCCTCTGCTGGTGACCGGCAGCCTGCTGGCCCTTCAGCCAGTAGCCACCTCATTCGTCGTCGCCGCCGAGCAGTTCGACTGCCAGGCTTCCGCCACTGGAAGCTGGGCGTGCGCGCCCAAAGCCAGCGCCGAGAGCCTGCCGCCACGCCCTGTTCACAGCGGCAGCGCCGTGAGTTCGACCACTGGCGGTGCTACCCAGGCCCCCGAAGGCAGCGAAGCTGAAGGCAGCAAGGCCACCTTGGTGACCGAAGCCGAAGGCAAGGGGCTGACGTCCCGCAGCGCCGACTACAGTCACCTCGACTGGGTACCGCGAGACAAGCTCACGCCCGCGCAGTTGGCCGAAGCCGGTCCCTATTGCGCCGGCGCTTATATAGAGCCGCCGCGTCCGGGCATGGACGATGACACGCCCATGGAGGATGCGCCCACCTATATCTCCGCCAAGGCCTCGCGCTACGAGCAGGAAAAGCAGATCGCCACCCTCGCCGGTGATGTCGTGCTTCGCCAGGGCAGCATGCAGGTAGAGGCCGACGAAGCCAACCTGCACCAGGCGGAAAACCGCGGTGAACTGGTCGGAAACGTCAAGCTGCGTGACAACGGCGCCCTTGTCGTCGGCGATCACGCCGAGCTGCAACTGGACAACGGCGAAGCCAAGGTCGACAACGCCGAGTACGTCCTGCACCAGTCGCACAC
This sequence comes from Pseudomonas sp. OTU5201, assembly GCF_038440135.1. Taxonomy (NCBI): domain Bacteria; kingdom Pseudomonadati; phylum Pseudomonadota; class Gammaproteobacteria; order Pseudomonadales; family Pseudomonadaceae; genus Pseudomonas; species Pseudomonas sp. OTU5201. The sequence goes on from NZ_JASATC010000008.1 coordinate 32,700, forward strand.
CCGCGGTAGCGCGCTCTACGCCAAGCGCCAGGAAGACGCCATCATTCGCCTGAAGGACGGCACCTACACCCGCTGTGAACCGGGTGACAATGCCTGGCACCTGAAAGGCAACAACATCAAGCTGAACCCGGCTACCGGCTTTGGCACCGCGACCAACGTCACACTGCGGGTCAAGGACATTCCGGTGTTCTACACCCCGTACATCTATTTCCCGATCGACGACCGTCGCCAGTCCGGCTTCCTGCCACCGACCATCGGCAGCAGCACCGACACCGGCTTCCTGCTGGTCACGCCCTACTACTTCAACTTGGCACCGAACTACGACGCCACCCTGTACCCACGCTACATGGCCAAGCGCGGCATGATGATGGAAGGCGAGTTCCGCTACCTGACCCACAGCAGCGAAGGCCAGTTGGGCGCCGCCTACCTGGACGACCAGGAAGACGAGCGCAAGCTCATGTCCGAGTACGAGAAAAAACGCTGGCTGTACAGCTGGAAACACACCGGCGGTCTGGACTCCCGCCTGCTGGCCGAAGTCGACTACACCGACATCAGCGACCCGTACTACTTCGACGACCTGGATACCGACCTGAGCGTCAGTACTCCGACTTTCGTAAACCAGCGCGGAACCCTGACCTACCGCGGCGATTCCTATACCGCAAAACTGAATGCTCACGCCTACGAGCAGGCGACTATTACCGATACCACGCCGTATGACCGTCTTCCGCAGATCACCTTCAACGGTGTTTTGCCCTACCGGCCCGCCGGCTTGAGCTTTGCCTACAACACCGAGTTTGTGCGCTTCGACCGCGACTTGCGCAAAGGCAACTTCACCGATATCGACGGTAATTCCTCCCCCTGGAATGACAACAACGTGCGCGGCCTCGCCCGTTCCAATGGCGATCGTACCCACTTGGAACCGATCGTCAGCTTGCCGATGAACTGGACCTGGGGCTTCGTGAAACCGCAGATCAAGTACACCTACACTCAGTACGAGCTGGACCTCGACCAGCGCGGCAAGAGTACGCTGCTGGCCGAGCAGACCTTCCATGGCAGCCAGGATCGCCAGGTTCCGATTTACAGCGTCGACAGTGGTCTCTACTTCGACCGCAAGACTCAGTTCTTCGGCAAGGACTATACCCAGACGCTAGAGCCGCGCCTGTTCTACCTCTACGTTCCGGAAGAAGATCAGACCGATATCCCAGTGTTCGACACCGGTGAGTACACCTTCAACTACGCCCAGCTCTTCCGCGATAACCGCTTCTCCGGCCGCGACCGCATTGGCGACGCCAACCAGATCTCCTTAGGCGTGACGAACCGCTGGATCGAGTCCAACGGCTTCGAACGCCAGCGTTTCAGCATCGGTCAGGCGTTTTACTTCCAGGACCGCAAGGTGCAGCTCCCCGGAATCGATGCCGACACCCGCGCCGATGCCCAATCCTCGGTTTCACCCTATGCACTGGATTACCTCTACCGTTTCAATCGCGATTGGCGCCTGAGCTCCAACTTCAACTGGGATCCGGATTCCCATCGCACTCGTTCCGGCGCGGCGATGTTCCACTACCAGCCGGAAGACAATCCGAACAAGGTGGTCAATGCCGGCTATCGCTACCGCAACGACGCCGTCCGCTACGATCAGTCCACTGGTAACTGGGTGGTTGGCGGCGGTGACTTCGGCACCCCGGGCACCCCGGGCTTCATCGAGGACTACTACAAGATCAGCCAGCACGACTTCTCGGTCATCTGGCCAGTGGTCCCGCAATGGAGCGCTATTGCTCGCTGGCAGTACGACTACAATCGCGACCGTACCCTGGAAGCCTTCGGCGGCTTCGAGTACGACAACTGCTGCTGGAAGCTGCGCCTGATCAACCGCTACTGGGTGGACTACGACGAGTTCGACCAGACGCCGGATACAGCCAACGAAAGCGGCGACCGCGGGATCTTCCTGCAAATCGTCCTGAAGGGCCTCGGCGGCATCGTGGGCAACAAGGCCGAAGGCTTCCTGGAAAAAGGCATTCAAGGTTACCGTGAACGTGAAGACCAAGCTCTCTGATTGTCTGCGCCCGCTGTTGCTGGGCGCCCTGCTCCTCGGCGGCACTGCGCACGCCGAGGTTCGCTCCATCGACCGCGTGGTCGCCATTGTCGACAACGACGTAATCATGCAGAGCCAGCTGGATCAGCGCCTGCGTGAAGTGCAGCAGACCATCGCCAAGCGCGGCGCCTCGCTACCACCTGAGCATGTGCTCAACCAGCAAGTGCTGGAGCGCCTGATCATCGAGAATATTCAACTGCAGATCGGTGATCGTTCCGGCATCCGTATTGCTGACGAAGAACTGAATCAGGCCATCGAAGCCATTGCCCAGCGTAACGGCATGACGGTCGACCAGTTCCGCGGCGCCCTGTCCCGCGACGGCCTGTCCTACGACGACGCCCGCGACCAGGTGCGCCGTGAGATGGTCATCAGCCGTGTGCGTCAGCGCCGCGTGGCGGAGCGCATTCAGGTCACCGACCAGGAAGTGCAGAACTTCCTGGCCTCCGACATGGGCAAGATCCAGCTGTCCGAAGAGTTCCGCCTGGCCAACATCCTGATCCCGGTCCCGGAAGGCTCGTCTCCCAGCACCATTCAGGCCGCCGAACGCCAGGTCCAGGAGCTGTACCAGCAGCTGCAGCAAGGTGCCGACTTCACCCAGCTGGCCATCTCTCGCTCCGCCGGTGAAACAGCACTGGAAGGCGGCGAAATCGGCTGGCGCAAAGCCGCACAGCTGCCGCCCCCTTTCGACGGCATGATCAGCGCCCTGCAACCCGGCCAGGTCACCGAGCCGGTTCGCACTCCAGGCGGCTTCATCATCCTGAAGCTTCTGGACAAGCGTGGCGGCGACACCCTGGTTCGCGACGAAGTGCATGTTCGCCACATTCTGCTCAAGCCGAGCGAGATTCGTAGTGAAGCGGATACCAAGCGTCTGGCCGAGCGCCTCTACGAGCGCATCCAGTCCGGCGAAGACTTCGCCGAACTGGCGAAGAGCTTCTCCGAAGACCCGGGCTCTGCTCTCAACGGCGGTGATCTGAACTGGATCGACCCCAATGCACTGGTGCCGGAGTTCCGCGAAGTCATGAGCCAGACCCAGGCAGGCAAACTCTCCAAGCCGTTCAAGAGTCCCTACGGCTGGCATGTGCTGGAAGTGCTGGGCCGCCGCGCCACGGACAGCAGCGAGCAGTTCCGCGAGCAGCAGGCCATGAACATCCTGCGCAATCGCAAGTACGACGAGGAACTGCAGGCCTGGCTGCGCCAGATCCGCGACGAGGCCTACGTCGAAACCAAGCTGTAATCACACGGGTCGCAGGACAGCGCGCTGGCGGTACAATCACCGCCAACGCGCTGGACACCACGCAAGGACCCGGAATGAACCCTCTCCGCTTCGCCCTCACCCCTGGTGAACCTGCCGGCATCGGCCCCGACCTATGCCTGCTCCTCTCCCGCTCCGCCCAGCCCCACGCCCTGATCGCCATCGCCAGCCGCAGCCTGCTTGAACAGCGCGCCGCTGAATTGGGCCTGTCCATCCAACTGATCGATGTCGATCCCTCCCGGCTTCCGGACGCCCCGGCCCCCGCCGGCAGCCTTTTTGTCTGGGATACGCCACTGCGGGCAGCGGTCAAACCAGGCCAACTGTCACCGGAGAACGCGGAGTATGTGCTGGCGACCCTGACCCGCGCCGGACAGGGTTGCCTCGATGGCCTCTTCGCCGGGATGATCACCGCGCCGGTGCATAAAGGTGTGATCAACGAAGCTGGCATCGGCTTTTCCGGCCACACCGAGTTCCTCGCCGATCTGACCGCTACTCGCCAAGTGGTGATGATGCTCGCGACCCGAGGCCTGCGCGTGGCACTGGTCACCACCCACCTGCCGCTCAAGGACGTCGCCGCTGCCATCACCCCTGAGCGACTGCAAAAGGTAAGCCGCATCCTGAATGCCGATCTGGTGAACAAGTTCGGTATTGCCCAGCCGCGCATCCTGGTTTGCGGCCTCAACCCCCATGCAGGAGAAGGTGGCCATCTGGGCAGGGAGGAACTGGAAGTCATCGAGCCAACACTGGAAGGCCTGCGCGCCGAAGGCCTGGACCTTATCGGCCCGCTGCCGGCCGACACCCTGTTCACGCCAAAGCATCTGGAGCATTGCGACGCGGTGCTTGCCATGTACCACGACCAGGGGCTGCCGGTACTCAAATACAAGGGGTTCGGCGCCGCCGTGAACGTCACTCTCGGCCTGCCGATCATCCGTACCTCGGTGGACCACGGCACTGCCCTGGATCTGGCTGGCACCGGCCGAATCGACTGCGGCAGCCTGGAAGTCGCGCTGGAAACCGCCTACCAGATGGCCGCCGCGCAGCAACGCAATCAGTGAGCAGCCCCTCCCGCGACGCTTTCTCGGCCAAGCCTTAGGCGGCGCGGGCTGACGCCTGATAAACTGCGCGATCTACGTTTCCACGCCAGGCTCGCCGCCTGGCCCAAGGCCTGGAGCCTTCGATGTCCGAACACTACCAACACCGCGCGCGCAAGCGTTTCGGCCAGAACTTCCTGCACGACGCCGGCGTGATTCATCGCATCCTGCGCAGCATCCACGCCCGCCCAGGCGAGCGCCTGCTGGAGATCGGCCCAGGGCAGGGCGCCCTTACCGAAGGCCTGCTGGCCAGCGGCGCGCAACTGGATGTGGTCGAACTGGACCTGGACCTGATCCCCATCCTGCAGCACAAGTTCGGCCAGTTGCCGAACTTTCGCCTCAACCAGGGCGATGCGCTGAAGTACGATTTCCGCCAGCTCGACGCTGAACCGCACAGCCTTCGGGTGGTGGGCAACCTGCCGTACAACATCTCCACCCCGCTGATTTTCCACCTCCTGGACCACTCAGACCTGATTCGCGACATGCACTTCATGCTGCAGAAGGAGGTGGTCGAACGCCTGGCTGCCGAGCCTGGTGGCGGCGATTGGGGCCGGCTGTCGATCATGGTCCAGTACCACTGCCGGGTGGAGCACCTGTTCAATGTCGGCCCCGGAGCCTTCAACCCGCCGCCCAAGGTGGATTCCGCCATCGTCCGGCTGGTGCCCCACGACGTGTTGCCGCATCCTGCGAAGGACCCTGCACTGCTGGAACGTGTGGTACGCGAAGCCTTCAACCAGCGGCGCAAGACCTTACGCAATACCCTCAAGGGCCTGCTGGACGCCGCCGCCATCGAAGCCGCTGGCGTCGACGGCGGTCTGCGCCCGGAGCAACTCGACCTGGCCGCTTTTGTCCGCCTGGCCGATCAACTGGCCGTGGCCGGCCCCAGGCCCTAGACTCCAATCCCAGCTACTCGAGAGCTTTCGCGTGTCCGATTCCCGCTATAAGGTCGACGTAAGCGTCGTCACCCGCTTCCTCCCGGAACAGTCACAGCCGGACGAGAATCGCTTTGCCTTCGCCTACACCGTGACCATCCAGAACAACGGCGAACTGCCCGCCAAACTGCTCACCCGCCACTGGGTGATCACCGACGGCGACGGTCACGTTCAGGAAGTCCGCGGTGCTGGCGTGATCGGTCAACAGCCCCTGATCGAGGCCGGCGCCAGCCACACCTACACCAGCGGCACAGTGATGGCCACGCGAGTCGGCAGCATGCAGGGCAGCTATCAGATGGTCGCCGAAGACGGCAAACGCTTCGACGCCATCATCGCCCCCTTCCGTCTCGCCGTTCCCGGCTCGCTGCACTGAGGAGGGCCAGCATGACGGCTTATGCGGTTGGCGATATCCAGGGATGTCTGGATCAGCTGAAATGCCTGCTGGAGCAAGTCCGCTTCGACCCGGCCAGGGACCAGCTCTGGCTGGTAGGTGATCTGGTCAATCGTGGCCCCAAATCCCTGGAAACCCTGCGCTTCCTCTATTCCATCCGTGAATCGGTAATCTGCGTACTCGGCAACCACGACCTGCACCTTCTGGCCGTCGCCAACAACATCGAGCGACTGCGCAAGGCCGACACCCTGCGCGAGATCCTCGATGCGCCGGACTGCGCTGACCTGCTGGACTGGCTGCGCCGACAGAAGCTGCTGCATTACGACGAGAAGCGGGACATCGCCCTGGTCCACGCCGGCATCCCGCCACAGTGGTCGCTGAGGAAGGCCCTCAAGCGCGCCGCTGAAGTCGAAGAAGCGCTGCAGGACGACGCTCGCCTGCCGCTGTTCCTCGACGGCATGTATGGCAACGAACCAGCCAAGTGGGACAGCGACCTGCACGGCGTCACCCGCCTGCGCGTCATCACCAATTACTTCACCCGAATGCGTTTCTGTCGCGCCGACGGCACCCTGGACCTCAAATCCAAGGAAGGCCTGGGCACAGCACCGCCCGGCTTCGCCCCCTGGTTCAGCTTCCCCGAGCGCAAGACTCGTGGGCAGAAGATCATCTTCGGCCACTGGGCGTCCCTGGAAGGCAAATGTGACGAACCCGGCCTGTTCGCCCTGGACACTGGCTGTGTCTGGGGCGGCGCCATGACCCTGCTGAACATCGACAGCCGCGAACGCATCAGCTGCAGCTGTGAGGAGAATCGCCATGAGTGAGTTCCAGCGCATCCCCCCCGAACGGGCCCAAGCCCTGCGCGAGCAAGGCGCAGTGGTGGTGGACATCCGCGACCCGCAGAGTTTTGCCCTGGGCCACATCAGTGGTTCACACCACCTGGATAACTACTCCCTTGCCGACTTCATCGCCCATGCCGACTTCGACAAGCCCCTGATCGTTTCCTGCTACCACGGCAACTCGAGCCAGGGCGCGGCTGCCTATCTCGCACATCAGGGCTTCGCCGAGGTCTACAGCCTGGACGGCGGTTTTGAGCTCTGGCGCAGCGCCTATCCCGGCGAAGTCACCCAGAGCAGCGTCGATTGAAATTTTTTCCAGTGAGGCGCAACCCCGCGCCATCACTGGCTTAGCGCCTCCATCCCGACGAACGGTAATCCCTTGTTATCGTTCCGTCATGCTTGACCTTGCCGATAACGAACTACTCTTAGCTCAGGCCATCCAAAAAAGGGGAGAGCCGGTCCACCGGTTCCGGGCCATCGGCAGCGACCATTCAGGTGTTCTGGGGGATTTTCATCGGCCGACCTTCTTCGGCTGACTGCCCGCACCCGCACAACCGACCCCGCGCCGGCTTCCTGTTTCCAGCGAGGTGACGTCATGAGCATTTTCAGCCACTTCCAACAACGCTTCGAAGCGACACGCCAGGAGGAATATTCCCTTCAGGAGTATCTCGACCTGTGCAAGCAGGACCGTAGTGCCTATGCCAGCGCGGCGGAACGCATGCTCTTGGCAATCGGCGATCCGGAACTGCTGGATACCTCGCTAGACCCGCGGCTTTCGCGGATTTTCTCCAACAAGGTGATCCGCCGCTATCCGGCATTTGCGGACTTCCACGGCATGGAAGAATGCATCGACCAGATAGTCGCCTACTTCCGCCATGCCGCCCAAGGCCTGGAAGAGAAGAAACAGATCCTCTACCTGCTGGGTCCGGTCGGCGGCGGCAAATCGTCCCTGGCGGAGAAACTGAAGCAACTGATGGAGCGCGTGCCCTTCTACGCCATCAAGGGCTCTCCCGTATTCGAGTCGCCCCTCGGGCTGTTCAATGCCGACGAGGATGGCGCCATCCTCGAGGAAGAGTACGGCATCCCGCGACGCTACCTGCGTACGGTGATCTCGCCCTGGGCGACCAAACGCCTCAATGAGTTTGGGGGCGATATCAGCAAGTTCCGCGTGGTCAAACTCTACCCCTCGATCCTCAACCAGATCGCTATCGCCAAGACCGAACCAGGTGACGAAAACAACCAGGACATCTCCGCCCTGGTGGGCAAAGTGGATATCCGCAAGCTGGAGGAGTTCCCGCAGAACGACGCCGACGCCTACAGCTACTCGGGCGCGCTGTGCCGGGCCAACCAGGGCCTGATGGAATTCGTCGAGATGTTCAAGGCGCCGATCAAGGTGCTGCACCCGCTGCTGACCGCCACCCAGGAAGGCAACTACAACAGTACCGAAGGCCTTGGCGGCCTGCCCTTCAGCGGCATCATCCTGGCCCACTCCAACGAATCGGAATGGCACAGCTTCCGTAACAACAAGAACAACGAGGCCTTCATCGACCGGATCTACATCGTCAAAGTGCCCTACTGCTTGCGGGTCGCCGACGAGATCAAGATCTACGACAAACTGCTTGTCGGCAGTTCCCTGGCCCACGCCCACTGCGCACCAGACACACTGCGCATGCTGGCGCAGTTCTCCGCGCTGTCGCGCCTGAAGGAGCCGGAAAACTCGAACATCTACTCGAAGATGCGCGTTTACGATGGCGAGAATCTCAAGGATACCGATCCCAAAGCCAAGTCCATCCAGGAATACCGCGACTCCGCCGGCGTGGACGAGGGCATGAACGGGCTATCCACCCGCTTCGCCTTCAAGATTCTTTCCAAGGTGTTCAACTTCGATCCGCACGAAGTGGCGGCCAACCCGGTGCACCTGCTCTATGTGCTGGAACAGCAAATCGAGCAGGAGCAGTTTCCGGCTGAAGTGCGCGAACGCTACCTGCGCTACATCAAGGAGTACCTGGCGCCGCGCTACATCGAGTTCATCGGCAAGGAAATCCAGACCGCCTACCTGGAGTCCTACAGCGAGTACGGCCAGAACATTTTCGACCGCTATGTGCTCTACGCGGACTTCTGGATCCAGGACCAGGAATACCGTGATCCGGAAACCGGCGAAATCCTCAACCGGGTGGCCCTGAACGAGGAACTGGAAAAGATCGAAAAACCAGCCGGCATCAGCAACCCGAAGGATTTCCGCAACGAGATCGTCAACTTCGTTCTCCGCGCCCGGGCCAACAACAACGGCAAGAACCCCAGTTGGCTCAGCTACGAGAAGCTGCGTGTGGTCATCGAGAAGAAAATGTTCTCCAACACCGAAGACCTTCTGCCGGTCATCAGCTTCAACGCCAAGGGCAGCAAGGAGGAGCAGCAGAAGCACAACGACTTCGTCAAACGCATGGTCGAACGCGGCTATACGGAGAAACAGGTACGCCTGCTGTCCGAATGGTACCTGCGGGTACGCAAGTCGCAGTAAAACAGTCTCAAGCTGCAAGCCAGGAATACGCTAGCCGGAGGCGCCGTCTCGTACGGCGTCCTCCGCGTCTTGCAGCCTGAAGCTCCCCGGAGGGGTCTATGAGCTATGTCATCGACAGGCGTTTGAACGGCAAGAACAAGAGCACGGTGAACCGCCAGCGGTTCCTGCGGCGCTACCGCGAGCACATCAAGAAGGCCGTGGAGGAGGCCGTGAGCCGCCGTTCCATCACCGATATGGAGCATGGCGAACAGATCAGCATCCCCGGCCGCGACATCGACGAGCCCGTCCTGCACCACGGCCGTGGCGGACGGCAGACCATCGTCCATCCCGGCAACAAGGAATTCACCACCGGCGATCGCATTCCGCGCCCCCAGGGCGGGGGTGGAGGCCGTGGCGGGGGCAAGGCCAGCAACCAGGGTGAGGGCATGGACGACTTCGTCTTCCAGATCACCCAGGAAGAATTCCTCGACTTCATGTTCGAGGACCTCGAATTACCCAATCTGGTCAAACGTCACCTCACCGGTGCCGATACCTTCAAGACCGTGCGAGCCGGCATCAGCAATGAAGGCAATCCTTCGCGCATCAATATCGTCCGCACCCTGCGCTCGGCCCACGCCCGGCGCATCGCCTTGTCCGGCAGCAGCCGCGGCAAACTGAAGGTAGCGAAAGAAGAACTGGAACGCCTGAAGCGCGAGGAGCCGGATAACTTCGGCGATATACAGGAACTTGAAGCAGAAATCGCAAAACTTCGCGCCAGAATTGAACGTGTACCCTTCCTCGACACGTTCGACCTCAAGTACAACCTGCTGGTCAAGCAGCCCAACCCCTCCTCCAAGGCAGTGATGTTCTGCCTGATGGACGTCTCCGGCTCCATGACCCAGGCCACCAAGGACATCGCCAAGCGCTTCTTCATCCTCCTGTACCTGTTCCTCAAGCGGAATTACGACAAGATCGAGGTCGTGTTCATCCGCCACCACACCAGCGCCCGCGAGGTCGACGAGGAGGAGTTCTTCTATTCCCGGGAAACCGGCGGCACCATTGTCTCCAGTGCGCTCAAGTTGATGCAGGAGATCATGGCCGAGCGCTATCCCATCAACGAATGGAACATTTATGCCGCACAGGCCTCGGACGGCGACAACTGGAACGACGATTCACCCATCTGCCGGGATATCCTGATCAAGCAGATCATGCCGTTCGTGCAGTACTACACCTACGTCGAGATCACTCCGCGCGAGCACCAGGCGCTGTGGTACGAGTACGAGCAGGTCTGCGATACGTTCGGCGATACCTTCGCCCAGCAGCAGATCGTCTCGGCGGCGGATATCTACCCGGTGTTCCGCGAGCTGTTTCAACGCAGGCTCGTGACCTGAGGGGAGGCGTGAAATGACTGCCAGCAAGAAGGAACGCAAGCCCATCTCCACGGGATCGGAATGGACCTTCGACCTGATTCGCACTTATGACCGCGAGATCAGCCGGATCGCCGAGCGCTATGCGCTGGACACCTACCCGAACCAGATCGAAGTGATCAGCGCCGAGCAGATGATGGATGCCTACGCCTCCGTCGGCATGCCCATCGGCTACCACCACTGGTCCTACGGCAAGCACTTTCTCGCCACCGAGAAAGGCTATTCGCGCGGCCAGATGGGCCTGGCCTACGAGATTGTGATCAACTCCGATCCCTGCATCGCATACCTGATGGAAGAAAACACCATCACCATGCAGGCCTTGGTCATCGCCCACGCCTGCTACGGCCACAACAGCTTCTTCAAGGGCAACTACCTTTTCCGCACCTGGACTGACGCCAGCTCCATCATCGACTACCTGGTGTTTGCCAAGCAGTACATCATGCAGTGCGAGGAACGCCATGGCATCGACGCGGTAGAAGACCTGCTGGACTCCTGCCATGCCCTGATGAACTACGGCGTTGACCGCTACAAGCGCCCGTACCCGATCTCCGCCGAGGAAGAGCGGCGCCGGCAGAAGGAGCGCGAAGAGCACCTGCAGAAACAGATCAACGACCTCTGGCGCACCATTCCCAAGGGTACCGGCAAAGGTGGCGAGCGGGACAACCAGCGCTTCCCCGCCGAACCACAGGAAAACATCCTCTACTTCATCGAAAAACACGCCCCCCTGCTCGAACCCTGGCAGCGGGAAGTGGTGCGCATCGTGCGCAAGATCGCCCAGTACTTCTATCCGCAACGCCAGACTCAGGTGATGAACGAAGGCTGGGCCACCTTCTGGCACTACACCATCCTCAACGATCTGTACGACGAAGGCCTGGTCACCGACGGCTTCATGATGGAGTTCCTCCAGTCGCACACCAGCGTGGTCTACCAGCCGCCTTTCGATAGCCCCTACTACAGCGGCATCAACCCCTATGCCCTGGGCTTCGCCATGTACCGCGACATCCGCCGCATCTGCGAGGAGCCAACCGAAGAAGACAGGTACTGGTTCCCGGACATTGCCGGCAGCGATTGGTTGTCCACGCTCAAGTTCGCCATGAATAGCTTCAAGGACGAGAGCTTCATCCTGCAGTTCCTCTCACCCAAAGTGATTCGCGACTTCAAGCTGTTCAGCATCCTCGACGATGACCAGAAGGACGAACTGCTTGTTCCGGCCATCCATGACGAACAGGGCTACCGCCTGATCCGCGAAACCCTGGCGGCCCAGTACAACCTGGGCAACCGCGAGCCCAACGTACAGATCTGGAGTGTCGATCGCCGTGGTGACCGCTCGCTCACCCTGCGCCACCAGCAGCACGACCGCAAACCTTTGGGCGAATCGACCGAGGAGGTACTCAAGCACCTGCACCGCCTCTGGGGTTTCGACATTCACCTGGAGACCCGACACGGCGAACAGATCACCGGGAGCCACCACGTTCCCCCAAAGGGGGAACGCACTGAGGACGGGGAATACCCACGCCTGGACCTGATCATTCCACCCATTTGATCGGTTGACCGCATGCCCGGCGCACGCCGAGCATGCGGCTAACCCTCTATGGGAGCCGCCCTCAGATGCGCCTGTTCCTCGTCCTGCTGCTGTGCCTGGCCCTGGCCACCTGTTCGACCTCCGTGCCCCAGATCCGCATCGTGCAGCCGGCCACTGCCGAGCTGGCTGGGCGCATCCGCTTCGAGCTGGTTTCACCAGAGCAGGCACTAGATGGCGAACTGCCCTACGAGGACCGCTATGCCCAGGTCGCAGCACTCATCAGCCACGGCTTGGAAGCACGCGGCTACCGCGCCACCCGCGATGCACAGTTTCGGGTCTACTACTGGCTGGCGGTGAACGACCAGCCACTGGAATTCAAGGTCGACCCGGCACCACCCAGCCCCCTCGGCCCCTACCAGGCCATCCACCGACTGCGCGATGAAACCGGCACCTTGCGCCTGCGCTTGACCGACACTGCCGGCACTGTGCTCTGGGAAGGCTTGGCCAGCACCGGCCTAAGCCCCTCCTGGGACAGCGCCAAACTGCTGGAAAGCGCGGTTCGCGCACTGGTCGAGCAGGTCCCCGCGGCCCGTTAGACTGCTATCCTCCGCAGCCACGGAGGCAAGCCATGCAGATATACAAAGTGGGCGGAGCAGTACGCGACCGCCTTTTGGGTCGCACAGTGACCGAGAATGACTGGGTCGTGGTGGGCGCCACCGCCGAGGAAATGCTCGAAAAGGGCTACCGCCCGGTGGGCGCCGACTTCCCGGTGTTCCTCCACCCGGAGACCGGCGAGGAATATGCGCTGGCGCGCACCGAGCGCAAGAGCGGACGCGGCTACGGCGGATTCACCTTCTACGCCAGCCCGGACGTGACGCTCGAGCAAGACCTGATCCGCCGCGACCTTACGGTCAATGCCATGGCCGAGGACGATCACGGGCACCTGATCGACCCCTACGGCGGCCAGAAAGACCTGAAAGCCCGGCTACTGCGCCATGTATCCCCGGCATTCGCCGAAGACCCCCTGCGCGTGCTGCGTGTGGCGCGCTTCGCTGCACGCTATGCGCCGCTGGGCTTCACAGTTGCCAAGGAAACCCTCGCGCTAATGCAACAGATCGCCGAGTCCGGCGAACTGGACGCACTGTCGCCGGAGCGTAGCTGGAAGGAAATCTCCCGCGCCCTGATGGAGCCGCGTCCGGATGTGTTCATTCAGGTGCTGCGCGACAGCGGCGCCCTCGCAGCCTGGTTGCCGGAAATGGACCGTCTGTTCGGCGTGCCGCAGCCGGAAAAGCACCATCCCGAGGTGGATTCCGGTGTGCATGTACTGGCCGTGTTGCGCCAGTGCGCCGAGCACAACCAACCGCTGACAGTGCGCTGGGCCAGCCTGCTGCATGACCTGGGCAAGGGGCTTACCCCGGAAGAGGAGTGGCCGCAGCACATCGCCCACGAGAAGCGTGGACTGAAGCTGATCAGGACGGTGAACGAGCGCTGCAAGGCACCTCGTGACTGTCAGGAACTGGCGCTGCTGGTGGGCGAGTATCACACCCACGCCCATCGCGCCCTGGAACTGCGCGCCTCGACCTTGCTTGAACTGCTACAGAGTTTCGACGTCTATCGCCGACCGCAACGTTTCGAAGAGTTCGTTGCAGCCAGCGAAATGGATGCCCGCGGCAGGACCGGCCTCGAACGGCGCGACTATCCCCAGGCTGCCTATCTCCTGGGCGCAGCCGCAGTCGCCCGCGGCGTGGCAGTGCAGCCACTGCTGGCGAAGGGGCTCAAAGGCGCAGAGCTGGGTGAAGCGCTCAAGGGCGAACGCCTCAAGGCGCTCAAGGCTTACAAGGAAAGTCGCGGAAAGGCCTGAATCAGGTCTGGCGGCGTCAACTCGACGCCGCCCCAAGAGAAGGACGCAGGCCAGAGTGCCTGCTCAATGGCGGCGTTTTCCCAGAGTTCAGCGAAGGTGCGGTTTTCACCCGGGTGCCTCACTTCCGGCGCCAGCAGCGCCAGGGGCCAGAGCACAAAAGCATTCTTCAACACCTCGGGGCGCGGCAGGACCAGGCCATCGAAGTTGCCCACGCGGTCGCCATAGAGCAACACATCGATATCCAGCGGCAAGCCCTTTCGGCCCGGTGCATACCGGCCGTTATCGGCCTCGATCTCCTTCAGTCGGCGATCCAGTTCGTGCAGGGACAAATCGGCTCGGGCGGCCACCACGAAATTGAAGAAATTCCCGCTCTTGATACCCACAGGAAGACTCTCGAACACCGGCGAACAACGGATGTCCTGCAGGAAGCCACCCAAGGCCTTGAGCCCTGCCGTGAGGTTGCGCTCGCGCTCGATGTTGCTGCCGAGGCCAAGGTAGATAGGGGTCAGCGACATCCGCGCTCGATCTCCACGCCAACGCTGCTGGCCGCCGGTACGGCGCCAGGCTTGTGCAATTTCAGACGGACCCACGGGATGTTGAACTCGGTCATCAGTACGGCAACCAGCCGCTCGGCGAACGTTTCCACCAACAGGAACTGCGCTTCGGCGGCGAAAGCCTGGATGCGCTGGGACACAGCCGCGTAATCGAGTGCCTTGTCCAGGTCATCGCCCTCGGCTGCGGGGCGATTGTCCCAGCCCAGTTGCAGGTCCAGGCGCAGGCACTGGCGAATGCTGCGTTCCCAGTCATAGGCACCGATTACGGTGTCGACCTCCAGACCCTCGATGAAAACCGTGTCCACGTCAGTGATGCCCCGCTAGAATCGGGACTTCCTCGCCCCGGAATGGATACCATGTTTTGGCTGCTGGCGACTCTCGCCTACCTGCTCGGATCGTTGTCCTTCGCCATTCTGCTCAGCCGTGTGTTCGGCACGGGCGACCCACGTGCCCAGGGCTCCGGCAACCCTGGCGCCACCAACATGCTGCGGGTGGCAGGAAAGAAGCTGGCGATCCTGACCCTGCTCGGCGACCTGCTCAAAGGACTGCTGCCCGTATTGGTCGCCCATCTCTGCGGCCTCGAAGTCCAGCAGCAGGCCTGGATTGGCCTTGCCGCAGTGCTCGGGCACCTCTATCCCCTGTACTTCCGCTTCCGAGGCGGCAAGGGCGTCGCCACCGCCGCCGGCATGCTGCTGGGGCTATACCCCCTGGCCGCACTGCTGGCTGTTTGTGTCTGGCTGTTGACCTTCCATCTGACTCGTACCAGCTCGCTGGCGGCGCTGATCGCTACGCCGCTGACCTTGCCATTGCTGGCCTGGCAGCAACCCGGTGCGCT
Organism: Pseudomonas sp. OTU5201; assembly: GCF_038440135.1. Taxonomy (NCBI): domain Bacteria; kingdom Pseudomonadati; phylum Pseudomonadota; class Gammaproteobacteria; order Pseudomonadales; family Pseudomonadaceae; genus Pseudomonas; species Pseudomonas sp. OTU5201. The sequence goes on from NZ_JASATC010000008.1 coordinate 47,990, forward strand.
CTTGCCAATGACGGTACTGACCGGACTCATTGTCTGGCGCCATCGCGGCAATCTACGCGACCTTTTTGCCGGACGCGAACGGCATTTCTGAACACCTCGAGTGAAAACGGCTCAAGCCGCCATCAGATCGCGGGAAGCTGTTCCATCGGCCAACGTGCCTGAACCGCGATTGCGGGACCGTCATGCTGTCCCGCCAGCAGTCGCTGGCATCCAGCGTAGGCAATCATCGCGCCGTTGTCGGTGCAAAAGCGCGGCCGCGCGTAGAACACATCGCCCTTGAGATCGCCCAGCATCTTGCCCAGGGACTGGCGCAGCGACTGGTTGGCGCTGACACCGCCCGCGATCACCAGGCGATTAAGGCCAGTCTGCTTGAGAGAACGTTTGCACTTGATGGTGAGAGTCTCCACCACCGCCTGCTCGAAGGCCAGAGCGATGTCGCAACGGGTTTGCTCACCGTCGTCCCCAGCATCGCGGCACTGCTGCCAGGTGTTGAGGGCGAAGGTTTTGAGGCCACTGAAGCTGAAATCCAGGCCGGGGCGATCAGTCATCGGACGGGGGAAGGTGAAGCGACCCGGCGTACCACTCTGGGCCAGGCGGGCGATCTCCGGGCCACCGGGATAACCGAGGCCGATCAGCTTCGCGGTCTTATCGAAGGCCTCCCCGGCAGCGTCATCCACCGATTCGCCGAGCAGTTGGTAACGGCCAATGCCGTCTACCCGGACCAGTTGGGTATGACCACCGGAAACCAGCAAGGCGACGAACGGAAACTCCGGCGGTTGCTCTTCCAGCATGGGCGCCAGCAGGTGGCCTTCCATATGGTGCACACCGAGCGCTGGCACGCCCCAGGCGAAGGCCAGCGCCTGGGCGCAGGAGGCCCCCACCAGCAGCGCGCCCACCAGGCCGGGGCCGGCGGTGTAGGCGATGCCGTCTATATCCTCGGGTTTGCGACCGGCCTGCTCCAGCACCTCACGCAGCAACGGCAGCATGCGCTTGACGTGGTCGCGGGACGCCAGCTCAGGGACAACGCCGCCGTAGACCCGATGCAGGTCGATCTGACTGAACAGCGCATCGGCCAGCAGGCCGCGTTCACTGTCGTATAGCGCGACGCCGGTTTCGTCGCAGGAGGTTTCCAACCCCAGCACTAGCATGGGTACGAGCCCTTCTGGCCTGGCAAAAGAAGAAGGCGCGAATCATAATCGTCGCCCCCTGTGCCGACCAGCGGTTTTCGACTGAAGGCTTTGCATTCCGAGCCTTGAGGCGTTAATATCCGCAGCCCTTGAAATCCGACGCGCCACCGAGCCTGCTTTTGCCGGAATGCGTCGACCATTCGGTAATTGATGAAGGTACGACCTGGATGCCAGCCGTCAAAGTTAAAGAGAACGAACCCTTCGACGTAGCCCTGCGTCGTTTCAAGCGCTCCTGCGAGAAAGCCGGCGTACTGGCTGAAGTCCGTAGCCGTGAGTTCTACGAGAAGCCCACTTCCGAGCGCAAGCGCAAAGCCGCAGCCGCGGTCAAGCGTCATGCCAAGAAAGTGCAGCGCGAGCAGCGCCGCCGCGAGCGCCTGTACTGAGTTAACAGGCACCGCCGCACGCTCAAGCTTCGCCCGGCCCTGGCCGGGCAAGTGCATCTTGAGCACACAAGAAACTCCGCTTCGCCACGGCGATTAGCGGAGTTTTTTGCTTTCCAGCTTTCACCTCCCGCCTGTCGTCACCGACCTGGCGCGAGTATGCTTTGATCCTTCCTGCGCCCCGAGCACCCTATGGCTGGCCTGATCCCCCAAGGCTTCATCGATGACCTGCTGAACCGCACCGACATAGTCGAAGTGATCGGCGCGCGCGTGCAGCTGAAAAAGGCCGGCAAGAACTACACCGCGCGCTGCCCCTTCCATAACGAGAAGACACCGTCGTTCAGCGTCAGCCCGGACAAACAGTTCTATTACTGCTTCGGCTGCGGCGCTGGTGGCAATGCCCTCGGCTTCGTCATGGACCACGACCACCTGGACTTCCCCCAGGCGGTCGAGGATCTGGCCAAGCGCGCCGGCCTGGAAGTCCCCCGGGAAGAAGGCGGCCGCAGCAGCGGCCACCGCCAGCCAACCGACTCCCCGCTCTATGCCCTGCTCACCGCCGCGTCGGACTACTACCGCCACGCACTGAAGCAGCATCCGACGCGCAAAGCCGCAGTCGAATACCTGAAAGGTCGCGGACTGACCGGCGAAATCGCCCGCGACTTCGCCCTAGGCTTCTCCCCACCCGGCTGGGACAACCTGCTCAAACATATGGGCGGCGACAGCCTGCAGCAGAAGCACATGATCGACGCCGGCCTGTTGATCGAAAACGCCGAGACCGGCAAGCGATACGACCGCTTTCGCGACCGAGTAATGTTCCCGATCCGCGACAGCCGCGGACGCATCATCGCCTTCGGTGGCCGAGTCCTGAGCGACGACAAGCCCAAGTACCTCAACTCACCGGAAACCCCGGTATTCCACAAGGGCCAGGAGCTCTACGGGCTGTTCGAGGCACGCAAACACAATCGCAATCTCGACGAAATCATGGTCGTCGAAGGCTACATGGACGTCATCGCCCTGGCCCAGCAAGGCCTGCGCAACGCCGTCGCCACCCTGGGCACCGCCACCAGCGAAGAGCACATCCGCCGCCTGTTCCGACTGGTACCGAGCATCCTCTTCTGCTTCGACGGCGACCAAGCCGGACGCAAGGCTGCCTGGCGCGCCCTGGAAGCCACGCTTCCAAGCCTCGAAGACGGCCGCCGTGCGCGCTTCCTCTTCCTACCCGAAGGCGAGGACCCGGACAGTCTGGTTCGCAAGGAAGGCACCGACGCCTTCCGCGCGCGTATCACCCAGCATGCACAGCCACTTGCCGACTATTTCTTCCAGCAACTGACCCAGGAAGCCGACCCCTCATCCCTGGAAGGCAAGGCCCACCTGGCCACTCTAGCAGCCCCTCTGATCGAGCGCGTGCCCGGCGCCAACCTGAAAGTCCTGATGCGCCAGCGACTGGCCGAAATTACCGGCCTTAATGGCGATGCTCTCAGCCAGTTCGCACGCAGCGCCCCAGTCAGCAGCGAGAGCCACGTAAACTCGGACGACACCTACTACGAATCCTTCTCCGGCTACGGCGACCAGCAGTACGAACCCGAGCCAGCGCACTACTTCGAGCAGCCCGCCGCGCAGCAGGGCAACTGGCAGAAAGACGAGCGGCGCAAAGAGAGCTGGAAGAAGGACGACTGGAAAAAAGACGGCAAGAAGTGGAGCAAGCAAGGCCGCGATGACTTCAAGCGTCCACCGCGCACCGAGGTCAAGGTGGAATCCCCCACCCTCACCGCACTACGCACCCTGCTGCACCATCCGTCGCTTGCACAGAAAGTCGAGGATGCCAGCCATTTCGCCGCAGAAGACGACACCTATGCCCAACTCATGGTGGCATTGGTAGAGGCCGTGCAGAAGAACCCGAAACTGCGGTCGCTGCAGCTGATCGCCCGCTGGCACGGCACGGATCAGGGCCGACTGTTACGGGCTCTCGCGGAAAAGGAATGGCTGATTTCCGACGACAACCTTGAACAACAGTTTTTCGACACTATAACTAGGTTGTCGGCACGCCAGCGGGAACGCCGCCTGGAGAATCTGCTGCGCAAAGCGCGGCAAAGTGAACTCAGCGCAGAGGAAAAAGATCAGCTGCGCGACCTACTCAGCCGCAACACGTCTTCCCTGACTCCGACCTCAACTGGCGCGTAAGGCCCAGGATCAGGTATAATCCTCGGCTTGTTTTTAGCCCGCCAAGACCTAAGTGGATAGGGTGCTATGTCCGGAAAAGCGCAACAGCAGTCTCGCCTCAAAGAGTTGATCGCCCGTGGCCGTGAGCAGGGATACCTGACTTACGCGGAGGTCAACGACCACCTGCCGGAGGATATTTCCGATCCGGAACAGGTGGAAGACATCATCCGCATGATCAACGACATGGGGATCAACGTATTCGAGAGTGCCCCGGATGCGGACGCCCTATTGCTGGCCGAAGCCGACACCGACGAAGCCGCAGCAGAGGAAGCCGCTGCCGCCCTGGCCGCAGTGGAGACCGATATCGGTCGCACCACCGACCCAGTGCGCATGTACATGCGTGAAATGGGTACCGTGGAACTGCTGACTCGCGAAGGCGAAATCGAAATCGCCAAACGCATCGAGGAAGGCATCCGCGAGGTGATGAGTGCCATCGCCCACTTCCCCGGCGCCGTCGACGGCATTCTCGCCGAATACCAGCGCGTCACCACCGAAGGTGGCCGCCTGTCCGACGTTCTCAGCGGCTACATCGACCCGGATGACGGCACCGTGCCGGCTGAAGAGGTCGAGCCTGTCGAGCTTAAATCCGATACCGCCGCGGCCAAGGACAAGGACGAAGACGAAGAGGAAGAAGGCGAAAGCGACGACGCCGAAGAAGAAGGCGACGGTGGTCCGGACCCGGAAGAGGCCCTGCGCCGCTTCACAGCGGTTTCCGACCAACTCGACAAGGCCAAGAAGGCCCTGAAGAAGCATGGCCGCAGCAGCAAACAGGCTATCGAAGAACTGCTGGCCCTGGCCGAGCTGTTCATGCCGATCAAGCTGGTGCCGAAGCAATTCGACGCCCTGGTGGAAAAAGTCCGTAGCGCCCTGGACCGTGTCCGCGCCCAGGAACGCGCCATCATGCAGCTCTGCGTACGTGACGCCCGTATGCCACGTGCCGACTTCCTGCGCCTGTTCCCGGGCAACGAAGTCGACCTCGACTGGGCCGACGGCCTGGCCAAGGGCAAGGCCAAGTACGCTGAAGCCATCGGCAAGCTGGTGGTCGACATCAAGCGTAACCAGCAGAAGCTGGTAGATCTCGAGCAGGAAGTCGAACTGACTGTCAACGAGATCAAGGACGTCAACCGTCGCATGTCCATCGGCGAAGCCAAGGCTCGCCGGGCGAAGAAAGAGATGGTCGAGGCCAACCTGCGTCTCGTGATCTCCATCGCCAAGAAGTACACCAACCGCGGCCTGCAATTCCTCGATCTGATCCAGGAAGGCAACATCGGCCTGATGAAGGCGGTGGACAAGTTCGAATACCGTCGCGGCTACAAGTTCTCGACCTACGCCACCTGGTGGATCCGCCAGGCGATCACTCGCTCGATCGCCGACCAGGCGCGCACCATCCGTATCCCGGTGCACATGATCGAGACCATCAACAAGCTCAACCGCATCTCCCGTCAGATGCTGCAGGAAATGGGCCGCGAGCCCACTCCGGAAGAGCTTGGCGAACGTATGGAGATGCCTGAGGACAAGATTCGCAAGGTTCTGAAGATCGCCAAAGAGCCGATCTCCATGGAAACCCCGATCGGTGACGACGAAGACTCGCACCTGGGCGACTTCATCGAGGACAGCACCATGCAGTCCCCGATCGACGTGGCCACGGTGGAAAGCCTCAAGGAAGCCACTCGTGAAGTCCTGGCCGGCCTCACCGCCCGCGAAGCCAAGGTCCTGCGTATGCGCTTCGGCATCGACATGAACACCGACCACACCCTTGAGGAAGTCGGCAAGCAGTTCGATGTAACCCGCGAGCGTATCCGCCAGATCGAAGCCAAGGCGCTGCGCAAGCTGCGTCACCCGTCGCGAAGCGAGCACCTGCGCTCGTTCCTGGACGAGTAAGCGATATAAAGAACCCCCGGCCAGTCCGGGGGTTTTCTTTTGTGCCTCCGCAGGGCTGCAGCCGCGTGCTTTTCTCTTCCAGGCGACAGGCGGCCACGTCTACACTTCGGTCTGACATCCCTACCAGGAACGAGGTCGCCAATGGCGCGAGCGCGGGCCCTACTGATGCTCTGGCTGGCACTCTGGACCTTCCCGGCCAGCGCCCTGACGCTCACCCCGGAAGAACAGGCCTGGCTCGACAATCACGGCGAGCTGCGCCTCGGCATCGACGCCTCCTGGCCGCCCTTCGAGTTTCGCGACGCCCAGGGTAACCACCAGGGTCTGGCCGCCGACTACATCGACCAGATCCGCCGCCGACTCGGCGTGAAACTCACACCCGTCGAACCCAGCAGCTGGACTGAAGTGCTGCAACGTGCCCGCGACGGTGACCTCGACCTGCTGCCCGGCATCATGTCCACCCCGGAGCGCCAGCAATACCTGAACTTCACCCGCCCCTACCTCGACTTCCCCATCGTCATCCTGTCCCAGACCCGTGGCCCACAGCCGTCCAGCATTGACGACCTCTACGGCCTGCGCGTCGGCGTGGTAGCCGATTACGCCCCCCACGAACTGCTGCGCAACCAGCACCCCGACCTGAGCCTGCAAGCCTATCCCTCCGTTGCCGCGGCCCTCCAGGCCCTCGCCACCGGACAGGTAGATGCCTTCGTCGGCGACCTCGCCTCCAGCGTCTGGAGCCTGCGCCAACTCAAGCTCGACGGCATCAGCATCAGCGGCGAAACGCCCTACCGCTACCAGTTGGCCATGGCGACGCCGAAGAACCACCCGATGCTGGCCAGCATTCTCGACAAAGTCTTCACCGAGATCAGCCCCGAAGACGCTATCGCCATCCAGGAACGCTGGGTGGGCGGCGCCCTCTACCGAAAGCCTGACTGGGGCCGCATCCTGCTCTACGGCCTGCCTGCCCTGCTGTTACTGGCCGGCGTGCTGGCATTCGTCCTGCGCGTCAACCGCCGGCTCAGCAACGAAATGGCCAGCCGCGCCGCCCTGCAAGACGAACTGCGCAGCAGTGAACAGCACTACCGTGGCCTGGTGGAAAGCCTGAACGCCATCGCCTGGGAAATGCGCGTCGACGATTACTGCTACACCTATGTCTCCCCCCATGCCGAACGCCTGCTCGGCTACCCTCTGAGCGACTGGCTGGAGCCTGGCTTCTGGCGCCGCACCCTGCATCCCGACGACACAGCCTGGGCCAATGCCTTCTGTGAAGCGGAAACCATCGCCGGCCGGGACCACAGCCTCGACTACCGCATGATTGCCGCCGACGGTCGGGTGCTCTGGGTACGGGACATCATCACCCTCATCCCCCACGGTGAGATCCAGATGATGCGCGGCCTGATGATCGACATCACCGAGGCCAAGCAGACCGAGCAGGCCCTGCGCCTGTCCGAACAGAAGTTCGCCTCGGTGTTCCACAACTGCCCGGACATCATCGTCATCGCGCGCCGCACTGACGGCAGCCTGCTGGCCATCAACCACACCTTCGAGCAGCAGATCGGCCTCAAGGCCAGCGAAGCCCTTGGCCGCACTGCCACCGAACTCGACATCTGGGGCATTCCCGGCATCGGGCCGAAACTCCTGCAGCGTCTGCAACAGGGCAATCCGCTGCACAACCTGGAAATGCCCTTCCGGCGCGCCAATGGCGAAACCTTCATCGGCCTGATCTCCGCCCAGACCATCGATCTGGACGACACGCCCGCCCTCGTGGTGGTAGTCCGCGACATCACCCAGCTCAAGGAAACCCAGCAACTGCTGCAGGTCTCCGAAGAAAAGTTCGCCAGCGCCTTCCACGCCTCCCCGGATGGCCTGCTCATCACCCGCATCAGCGACGGATTGCTGCTGGAGGCCAACGACGGCTTCAGCCGCATCACCGGCTACAGCCAGCCGGAAGTCGCTGAGCGCTCCACCCTTGAACTCGGCCTATGGGCCAATCCGGCGGATCGTCAGCACATGATCCAGCTCATCCGCGACCAGGGCAGCCTTCACCACTTCACTACAGCCATCCACACCAAGAGCGGCCAGGTGCGCATCTGCGAGCTCTCCGCGCAGCCGATACCCATCGGCGGAGAACCCTGCTTGCTGACCATCGCTCGCGACGTCACCGAGCGTCAGCAGATGCAGGAAAAACTGCTGCAGGCCGCCACCGTCTTCGAAAGCACCGCCGAAGGCGTGATGATCACCGACACCGAACAACGCATCACCGCAGTCAACCGCGCCTTCAGCGAAATCACCGGCTACAGCGAAAGCGAAGCGCTCGGCCAGTCACCGCGCCTACTCGCGTCCGGCCAACATGACAGCGCCTTCTACGCCGCCATGTGGCACCAGCTGGAACGTGAAGGGCACTGGCAGGGCGAAATCTGGAATCGCCGCAAGAACGGCGAGCCCTACCCCGAATGGCTCACCATCAGCGCCGTACGTGACCGCTACCGCCAGGTCACACACTACGTCGGCGTGTTCGCCGACATCTCACCGCTCAAGCACGCCCAAGCGCGGCTCGACTACCAGGCCCACCACGACCCGCTCACCGGCCTGCCCAACCGCCTGCTCTTCGAAAGCCGCCTGCAACTGGCCCTGGCCGACGCCGCCAACGACAACCACCACGGCGCCGTCCTGTTCATTGACCTGGACCGCTTCAAGCACATCAACGACAGCCTCGGCCACCCAGTGGGCGACCTGCTGCTCAAAGGCATCGCCGCCCGCCTGCGCGAACAACTGCGCGATGTCGACACCGTAGCCCGCCTCGGCGGCGACGAATTCATCATCCTGCTACCCGGCCTGCACAGCGCCAGCGACGCACAATCGGTCGCCACCAAACTGCTGACCTGCTTCGAAGCCCCCGTACCCGCCGGCCAGCACGAGTTCTTCATGAGCGCCAGCATCGGCATCAGCCTGTTTCCGGAACACGGCCTGGACGTCGCCACCCTGGTGAAGAACGCCGACGCCGCCATGTACCGCGCCAAAGCCCGAGGTCGCAACCGCATCGAGTTCTACACCCACGACCTGACCAGCCAGGCCACCGAACGCATGGCCCTGGAAACCGAATTGCGCCGGGCCCTGGAGCGCAACGAACTGTCGCTCTCCTACCAACCCAAGTTCAGCCTGCAATACCAAACCCTGGTGGGCGCCGAAGCCCTGGTGCGCTGGAACCACCCACAGTTCGGCGAAATCCCACCGGAGCGCTTCATCCCCCTGGCCGAAGAAAGCGGACTCATCCTCCCACTTGGCGACTGGGTCCTGGAACACGCCTGTCGGCAAATGCAGCACTGGCAGGAACGCCATGTGCACTTCGGCCCACTCTCGATCAACCTCGCCGGCGCGCAACTGCGCCAGCCCCAGCTGGTGGAGCGCCTGCAACGGCTCCTCCAGGCCCTCGGCCTCGAGCCGCAGCGGCTACAACTGGAAATCACCGAAAGCTTCATCATGAGCCAGGCCGAAGAAGCCCTCAGCGTGCTGCACAACCTCAAGGCCCTCGGCGTGCAACTAGCCATCGACGACTTCGGCACCGGCTACTCCTCCCTGAGCTACCTCAAGCGCCTGCCGCTGGACGTGCTGAAGATCGACAAGTCCTTCGTCCGCGGCCTGCCCGACGACCCCAACGACGCCGCCATCAGCCGCGCCATCATTGCCCTCGGCCGCAGCATGCAACTCACCGTCATCGCCGAAGGGGTCGAAACCAAAGCCCAGGAACACTTCCTCGCCGCCGAAGGATGCGAACAAATTCAAGGATTTATCGTCAGCGCCGCACTGTCGGCCGAGGCATTCGCCGGTAAATTCCTCAACCCCCTCCCCGCGATTGGCGCCCAGCAAAAGGCGCCTGTATAATCCGCCGGCCTTCTGGGGCCTATAGCTCAGTCGGTTAGAGCAGAGGACTCATAATCCTTTGGTCCACGGTTCGAGTCCGTGTGGGCCCACCAAATACGAAAGCCGCGCATTGCGCGGCTTTTGCGTTTCCGCCCCCTGCCATCACCTACGCTGAACCCTGAGGCTGCAGTCCGGCAGCTGGAGGTCGTTTGGCATGATCGCCCACCGCATCGTCACCCTAACCCTCAACCCTGCGCTGGATCTGGCGACCGGGGTGCCGCGTCTGTGTCCCAATGACAAGCTGCGTTGCAGCACGCCGGTTTATGCGCCGGGTGGTGGTGGGATCAATGTGGCGCGGGCGCTGCGGCGGCTGGGTGGGGAGGCGTTGGCGTTGTTTCCGGTCGGGGGCTCTACGGGGGAGCATCTGGTGGAGCTGCTGACGGCCGAGGGCGTGGCCTGCGAGGCGTTGCCGGTGGCCGGTTGGACCCGTGAGTGCATTAACCTGACCAATGAGGCCGACGGCCAGCAGTACCGCTTTGTCTTGCCGGGCAGCCCGCTCAGCGACGCGGAGCAGGTGGGCCTGTTGGCTGGGTTGGAGGCGCTGCCGGTGCCGGATTTCCTGGTGATCAGCGGTAGCCTGCCAGAAGGTCTGGCTGCGGGTTTTCTCGTGCGCCTGCTGCGAAGCGCCCAGCAACGCGGCAGCCGCTGCGTGGTGGACAGTTCCGGCAGCGCGCTGCGGGAGGCGCTGGACTGCGGAGGTCTAGCGTTGATCAAGCCGAACCTGGATGAGTTGGCGGCGCTGGTCGGCCACCCGATCGCCGGCCCGGAGCAGCTCGCCCGTGAGGCGTGGGACCTGTTGGCCGGAGGGCGCTGCGAGGCGGTGCTGGTGTCTCTGGGGCCGCAGGGTGCTGTGCTGGTGACGCCGCACGTTTGCGAGCGCATTCCAGCGCCCACGGTGCCCCGACGCAGTACCGTGGGCGCGGGCGATAGCCTGGTGGCGGCCATGGTGTTGAAGCTCGCAGCCGGCGCCGACTGGCGTGAAGCGGCGCGCTACGGCGTGGCGGCCGGGACGGCGGCGATCATGGTCGAAGGCAGCGAGTTGTGCCGGCGCGAGGATGCGGAGCGCCTGTACGGCTGGCTCAACGGGACGCCTGCACCCTTGGCGTAAACGCGGCGCAACGACCTGCACCTGCCGTTGAGCCGATTAGCGCCTCTATTCGGCTCACCCCAGCACGATGTAGTCATTCCCCGCGCGAACGCCGCGGTGCTCCCCTGGCACCAGGTGCACATAGCGCCCGGCGACGCAGTCCAGCGGGATGCAGTCGTCCACGTCGTGCAGGTTGTCGGTGTGGGGTTTGTTCCAGTTCAGTTCGGCGAGCTGGCGTTTGCCCTTGGCCTTGGCTTCGGCCTTGTCGCGGGCGACGACCAGGAGGTAGCGGTGGTCTTCGCCGAAGGTGCCGGTTGCGTAGCCGCCGAGGTTGATGAAGTACAGGCGCGGGTCGCCGGCAGCGGGGGCGAGGTCGCTGAAGGTCACGCGGTAGCCTTCCACGCCGTCCACCGCCATCCAGGAGTCGATGTGCAGGCCCGCCGGGCTGCCGAACCAGCCTTCGCGCAGGCGTGGATAGGTGTCTTCAAGACGGTCCGCCACGGCGAATACCACGTCGTGCACTTCGATCTTCGCGCGGGGGTGTCGGCCGCCCAGCATCACCACGTACAGCATGTCCTGCTCCTCGGTCGGGGGTGGCAATCCTAGCATCGGAGCCGGGCGATTCGGCGCCCCGGCTCTTCCGAGAATTCCTACCCGGGCTGGTCATTGCTGGAGAAACTCGACCGCGACCAGTGGCGCATGGAAACCCTGCAGAAGCCCAAGGGCGACTCCGAGCAGCAGTTGCTGATCAGCGAAAGCGCCGTGTGCGAGGTGCTCAGGACGAACTATTACCACCCGGAAAACCGCCGCCTACGCCAGTGGTTCACCGGTGAAGTGGTGCCCGCCCTGCGCTCGGCCGCCCACCCGCACCTGCCCCGCCATCGCCGGGTGGAGTGGCAGGGCAAGGAGTACAGCCTGATGGAGTGGCAGGGCCGCAGCTGCGTGCGGGTAACGGATGTGGCGGAGTTGTTCGAGGGGAAGGGCCTCACGCCGGCAACCTGACCTTGTGGGGCGAATTCATTCGCTATGTCTGCGTTAACTGTTGCGAGAGATTAACCATCGGGCCAACAGCCTTGTAGGAGCTGGCTTGCCAGCGAATGGCCTCGCTTCGCTGGCAAGCCAGCTCCTGCGGGCAGGTCTTCAACCTGCTTGGCGAATGAATTCGCCCCTACAAGGTTTCACCCCTGGCGGACAATCAGGCGCCGACGGCGAAGCCCCGCAGGAATCCCGCGTAGGGCTTGGGCAGGGGGAAGTCGAGGTCGCCGCGCTTGCTGGTGGAGAGGCGCAGTTCGCCGAGCATTTCCACCATCTTCAACGCGGCGCTGACGCCGTCGATCACCGGCACGCCCAGTTCTTCCTGTAACCCCTGCGCCAGGTGGCTCATACCGCCGCAGCCGAGGACGATGGCGCCGGATTCATCGCGCGCCAGCGCGTCGCGACAGGCCGTGCGCATCAGGCGAAACAGCCCGTCCGGGTCATGGTCCAGCGCCAGCACCGGGATTTCCACGGCGTGGATGCCCCGGCAGTGTTGGTGAAAGCCATAGCGTTCCACCAGGTGGCGGGCGATGACCTTGGTGCGGCCCAGGGTGGTGACGACGCTGAAACCGGTCGCCACCCAGGTGGCCAGGTGCATGGCCGCTTCGGCGATGCCGATGACCGGATACCGCGCGATCTCTCGGGCCGCCAGCAGGCCGGGGTCGCCGAAGCAGGCAATCACATGCCCCTCGGCGCCGTCCCGCTCGCCATCGCGAATGGCCTGGAGCAACCCTGGCACGCAGAGCGCTTCGTCGTAGTGACCTTCGATGGAGGCCGGGCCGGCGCTGTTGGTCACCGCCAGCAACTCATTGCCGGGGCGCAGCAGTTGGCTGGCGGCTTCGGCCAGGCCGGCGGTCATGGCGACGCTGGTGTTCGGGTTGATCAGCTGGATTTTCATGCCGAGGTCAGGTCTCGATCAGGTGCTTCAGCGGGTGGTAGTTGGCCTTGAGCTTGCCGGCCGACTCGACGATGGCGGTTTCGATGGCCGCCAGGTGGAAGCAGGTCAGCTCGATTGCCGCGTTCTGGTTGCCGGCCTCGATGAACTCAATCAGGCGCAGGTGCTCGTCGTCGCGGCAGGCATCGTGGCGTTCGTCGTCCAGGGCGGCGGCATAGAGCGAGGCGCGGGAGATCAGCTTGCGGAACCAATCCAGCAGCACCGGGTTGTTCAGCGCCTCGGCGAGTTTTATGTGGAACTCGCCCAGCAGGTGGATCAACCGCTCGTGGTCGTGGTGGCGCCGGGCTTCTTCCTCCAGCAACAAGTGCTCGCGCAGGTCCTGCATGGCCGCGCTGTCCCGCCGCCGGCAGAGCTCGGTGACGATGCCGATTTCAATCAGCCGCCGCGTTTCGAAGAGCAGGCGGATTTCTTCATCGCTGGGCAGCGACACCCAGCAGCCCTTGTTCGGTTCGGATGAGACCAGGCCGTCTGCCTCCAGTTGCTTCAACGCCGCGCGCACCGAGGTGCGGCTCACATTGAACAGCTCCGCCAGGGAGGCCTCTCCCAGCTTCATACCCGGCCGCAGCGAGCGGTTGCTGATGGCCTGGTAAACCCCCTGGTAGACGCGGTCGACCGTGGTTTCCAGCTTCTTGTCTGCCATTCGTGACTCCGTAGATGCGTTCGCAACCTAGGCCCTGCGGGAAACAAGCAGGCAGAAAAACCCGGTTGCGTTGTCAGCATAATCCGAGTATTTCTAGATTGCATTCAAATTTTGCATACAAAAACAAGAGGAATGCACCATTATGAAGCACACATCCTCCATCGAGGTGCAACGCGTCAGCAAGCGCTACACCGATGACCCCGAGGTGGCGCCGGCGCTCGACGACGTCTCGGTCAGCATCCGCCACAACGAATTCTTCACGCTCCTCGGCCCTTCGGGCTGCGGCAAAACCACACTGCTAAGGGCCATCGCCGGCTTCGAGCAGGTCAGTTCCGGCAGCATCCAGATTGGCGGGCAGCGCGTGGATCAACTCCCGCCCTACAAGCGTCGGGTTAACACCGTGTTCCAGAACTACGCGCTCTTCCCGCACATGAGCGTGGCCGAGAATATCGCCTTCGGCCTGGAGATGCAGGGGATGGAGCACAGCGCCATTCCTGGCCGCGTGAAGGAAATGCTGGCCCTGGTGCAGATGGAGCACCTGGCCCGCCGCCGCCCCGCCGAACTCTCCGGCGGCCAGCAGCAACGCGTGGCGCTGGCCCGTGCGCTGGCGCCGCGCCCAGACGTGCTGCTGCTGGACGAACCCCTCTCCGCGCTGGACCTCAAGCTGCGCAAGGAAATGCAGGTGGAGCTCAAGCGCGTGCAGCAGGAAGCCGGCATCACCTTCATCTTCGTCACCCACGACCAGGAAGAGGCGCTGACCCTCTCCGACCGCATCGCAGTGATGTCCGCCGGCAAGATCCTGCAGATCGGCACCCCCAACGACATCTACGAACGCCCGCAGCACCGTTTCGTCGCCCACTTCATCGGCGACATCAACTTCCTGCCCGGCAACCTCAAGCGCTGTGCGCAGAACGGCAGCCTGTTCCAGCCCGAGGGTTTGCCGGTAGAAATCCCCTGCGCGCCCTCGACTCTGGACGCCGGCCAGGTGCAACTGGCCTTCCGCCCGGAGCGTTCGAAGCTGGTGGACCCCTCAGAGCCGCACCACCTGCGCGGCGTGGTCGAAGCCGTGCTTTACGTCGGCACGGCCACGCTCTATCAGTGCCGCCTGGCCAACGACGTGAAAGTGATGCTGCGGGAAAGCAACGAAGGCGCCACCAGCGCCCGTCCCGTGGGATCGCCGGTGGCGGTGCATCTGCCGCCTCACGCCTGCCTGCTGATGGAGGCCTGAGATGAGCGTCAGCGCCACCTCCCCCAGCCTCAACCGGCTGTTGTTGCTGTCGCCGGTGCTGCTCACCCTGCTCTGCCTGATCGCCATTCCGCTGGGCATCATGGGCTACATCAGCCTGCTGCCGCGCAACCTCTATGGCGGCGTGGACTGGAGCGCCGACTGGCAGTGGCAGAGCTACACGCAGCTGTTCTTCCAGGAAGACTTCGACGGCAACCTCGAACTGAACTGGGTCTACGCCCAGGCGCTGCTGCGCTCGGTGCTGCAGGCCGGCGGCACCACGCTGCTGTGCTTCCTCGTGGGCTTCCCCGTGGCCCTATGGATGACCAGCCTCAGCGAGCGCTCGCGCAATATCATGGTGCTGCTGATCACCATCCCGTTCTGGACCAACCTGCTGATCCGCAACTACGCCTGGTTGATCATCCTGCGCGAGCACGGCTGGCTGGCCCAGAGCCTCAACGCACTGTTCCCGCAGGCCGGCGGGATCACCCTGCTGTACAACGATTTCGCCGTGGTCGTCGGGCTGGTCTACAGCTTCCTGCCATTCATGATCCTGCCGATCTACTCCACCCTGGAAAAGCTCGACTGGCGCCTGGTGGAAGCCGCCTATGACCTCGGCGCCAACCGCGCCAAAGCCCTGCGCCGGGTGATCCTGCCGTTGTCCATGCCCGGCGTGGTGGCCGGCTCGCTGCTGGTGTTCGTGCCGAGCCTCGGCGCCTTCATCACCCCCGCCATCCTCGGCGGCGGCAAGACCCTGATGATCGGCAACCTGATCCAGCAGCAGTTCGGCACCGCGCGCAACTGGCCCCTGGGCAGCTCGCTGTCCTTCCTCCTGCTCGGGCTGATGCTGCTGGCCCTGGTGCTCTACGCCCTCTACGCCAAGAAAGCCGCCAAGGCCGTCCGCCAGGGAGCCCGCTGATGATCGCCTCACACCTGAAAAAGTTGCCGCTGACCCGCGAAACCAGCCTGCTAGTGCTGGCCTACCTGTACCTGCCGATCCTGGTGCTGATCGCCTACAGCTTCAACGCCAACCGCACCGCCACGGTGTGGACCGAGTTCTCCTTCGCCTGGTACGGGCGCATCCTCGCCAACCCGTCGATCCAGGCGGCGGCGCTGAACTCGGTGATCGTCGCCAGCATCGCCACCGTCTGCGCCACGGCCATCGCGCTGCTCGCGGCACTGGCCACCTACCGGCCCTTCTACGGGCAGAAGATGGTGGAAGGCGGCATCAACCTGCCGTTGATCCTGCCGGAAATCGTCACGGCGGTGGCCACCCTGCTGCTGTTCATGGCGCTCGGCATCAAGCTCGGCCTGCTGACGGTGATCATCGCCCACATCGGCTTCTGCATCCCGTTCGCCTACCTGCCGATTCGCGCGCGGCTGAACGACCTGGACAAGAGCCTGCTGGAAGCGGCCAACGACCTCTACGCCAACCCCTTCCACACGTTCCGCCGGGTGACCCTGCCGCTGCTGTTCCCGGCGGTGCTGTCCGGCGCGGTGCTGGCGTTCGTGGTCAGCCTGGACGACTTCATCATGACCTTCTTCGTCGCCGGCCCCGGTTCGACCACGCTGCCGGTCTACATCTTCTCGGCCATCAAGGCCGGGGTAACCCCCGAGATCAACGCAATCTCGACCCTGATGCTGGTGATTTCCATCGTCCTGGTGGTGCTCTCCTTCTGGCTCGGCCAGCGAGGCAAACCCACCGCCTGATCCTTTGTTCCACCTCTGCCCAACCTGTTCTTCAACCGGAGAGAAAAACAATGAAGTTGAAAGCATTGCGTCATGGGGTAGCCGGTCTGACCCTCGGCTGTTTCGCCGCCGCCTGCGCCCAGGCGGACGAACCCAAGGAACTGTTCTTCTACAACTGGACCGACTACTACCCGGTGGAACTGCTCGCCAAGTTCGAGAAGGAGACCGGCATCAAGGTCACCATGGACGGCTACGACAGCAACGAGACCCTGCTGGCCAAGCTGCAGGCCGGCGGCGCCGCCTACGACGTGATCGTGCCGTCGCACTCGATCATGCGCACCCTGATCGAACAGGGCTACCTGCAGGAAATCGACGCGCCGAGCCTGCCGAACTTCGCCCATGTGAAACCGGCCTTCCGCGATCCCGAATTCGACCCCGGCCGCAAGTACTCGGCGCCCTACCTCTGGGGCACCACCGGCTTCTCCTACGACAGCGCACGGGTGCCGGGTGGCAAGTTGGACGACTCCTGGAAAGAGTTCTTCGAGCCGCGCCCCGAACTGCAGGGCCAGCTCGCTGCGCTGGATACGCCGAGCAGCGTGATCAACGCCGCCAGCCATTACCTGGGCGTGGATGAATGCAGCGAAAACCCGCAGGACGCCAAGCGCATCCTCGAGCTGCTGCAGAAGCAGAAACCCTTCCTGAAGATGTACAGCTCCGACAACACCGTGGACCGCATGGCCTCGGGCGAGGTGATCATGATGCAGAACTGGAACGGCTCCACCGCCCGCGCCACCCTGCAGAAGAGCACCATCAAGTACGTCTACCCGCGTGAAGGCGTGGCCATGTTCCAGGACAACTTCGCCGTGCCGAAAAGCGCACCGCACCCGGGCAACGCCAAGGTCTTCATCGACTGGATGATGAAGCCGGAAAACGCCGCCGCCGTGTCCAACGCCATCGCCTACGCCAACGGTATCGACAGCGATGCGCTGCTAGACAAGAAGTGGCGCGTGATGGACGCCATCAACATGCCCGACGCCTACGCCGAGCGCCTGCGCCCCGAAAAGGCGTGCAGTAACCAGGCCCGCGAGCTGCAGGACCGCATCTGGTCCAAGCTCAAGGGCTGACACCGCTTTTGTAGGGGCGAATTCATTCGCCAAGGACTGCGCAGCGGTCCCCTGTAGGAGCGGGCTTGCCCGCGAATATGCCCGACGCTTCGCGAGCAAGCTCGCTCCTACAAAGCACTCTCTTTTGCACTCTGCCTTTGAGGTCCCCATGACCGACACCTGCTGGCTGCGCAATGTCCGCCCTTTCGGCGGCGCGGCCGAAGACTTCCTCATCCAGCACGGCCGCTTCGCCGAGCGCCGCCCAGCCAGCGGTGCGCCGCTCGCCGACGGTGATATCGACGGCGCCGGCCAACTGATGACCAGTGCCCTGGTGGAAAGCCATATCCACCTGGACAAGACCCTCTGGGGCCAACCCTGGCGCCCCAACAGTGCCGGCCCAACGCTCAAGGACTACATCGCCAACGAGCGCCAAGTGCTGCGCGAGGTCACCGCGCCCATCGCCGAGCGTGCCGGCGCCCTGCTGGAAAACTGCATCGCCCGTGGCTCGCTGACCATGCGCTGCCATGTGGACATCGACCCCGAGTTCGGCCTGCGCCATGTGGAGGCCATGCAGGCCCTGCGCGATCGCTACCGCGACCTGATCGACCTGGAGCTGGTGGTGTTCCCGCAGACCGGCCTGGTCAGCCGCCCCGGCACCGCCGAACTGATGCGCGAAGCGCTCGGCCTGGGCGTGGAAAACGTCGGCGGACTCGACCCCTGCGGCATCGACAACGACCCCATCGCCCAGTTGGACATCGTCTTCAGCCTGGCCGCCGAGTTTGACCGGGGCGTGGACATCCACCTGCACGACAAGGGCGAACTCGGCCTCTGGCAGATCGCCCGCATCGCCGACTACACCGAACGCTTCAATCGCCAGGGTCGGGTGATGATCAGCCACGCCTATTGCCTGGGCATGGCGCCCTGGAGCCAGGTCAAGCCACTGGCCGAGCGCCTGGCCGCCTTGAATATCTCGCTGATGAGCTCGGCACCGGCCGACTGTTCCGTACCGCCCTTCCTCGCCCTCCGCGAAGCCGGCGTGAACCTCTGCCTGGGCTCTGACGGCATCCGCGATGCCTGGTCGCCCATGGGCAACGGCGACATGCTGGAACGCGCCATGCTGCTGGCCTTCCGCTTCGACCTCGCCAAGGACGACGAGCTGGCGGCCGCCTTCGATGCCGCCAGCCAGAATGGCGCCAAGGCCCTGGGATTGTCGGAACACGGCCTCACCCTCGGTGCCCGCGCTGACTTCCTGCTGATGGATGCACAAAGCCTCGGCGAAGCCGTGGTGGCGCGGCCGACGCGCCAGGTGTATCGCTCCGGCAAGCTGATAGCAGCCCAGGGCCGCCTACTGGAGAGCCGTCTGTGAACACGCCGCGCATCGGCCTGAAAGCCAGTTGCGTGGTGGGCTTCGATGGTACTCGCCACGTGCTCTGGCGCGATGGCGAGGTGATCATCGAAGGCGCCCGCATTCTCTTCGTCGGCCGGGGCTTTCCCGGCCCGGTGGATCAGTGGATCGACTACGGCAACGCCCTGCTCGGCCCCGGTTTCATCGACCTGGATGCCCTGGGCGATCTCGACTCCACCGTGCTGTGCCTCGACAACGGCGATGAGGCCGCCATGGGCCGCATGTGGTCGGCGGAATACCTCGCCCGTGGGCCGAAGGAGAGCTACCGCTTCGAAGAGGAAGTCTTCAAGTACCGCTATGCCTTCACCCAGCTGATCCGCAACGGCATCACCACGGCCATGCCGATCACCTCCATGTACTACCGCGAGTGGGCCGAAACCTACGACGAATTCGCCGCCGTGGCGGGCATTGCCGGCGAGCTTGGCCTGCGCACCTACCTCGGCCCCTGCTACATGAGCGGCATGCAGTACCTGCGCGCCGACGGCAGCCTCGCCGAGCATTGGGACGAACCCCGTGGCCTGGCCGGGCTGGACGCTGCCGAGCGCTTCTTCCGCGACTTCGACGGCGCTCACAACGGGTTGATTCGCGGCGCCCTGCTGCCGGACCGCATCCAGACCTGCACCCCGGCGCTGCTGCAACGCACAGTCGCCCTCAGCCGCGAATTGACCGCCCCGGTGCGTCTGCACTGCTGCCAGGGACCGGGCGAAGTGGCCCTGGTGAAAGCGCTGCGCAGCAAGGCGCCGCTGGCCTGGCTGGAGGAGCTGGACCTGCTTGGTCCGCGTGCCGTGCTGCCCCATGGCATCTACATCGAAGGCGACGACGACCTCGCGCGCCTCGTCAACAGCGGCAGCAGCCTGGTGCACTGCCCCGTGGTGTTCGCCCGCGACGGCGAAGCGCTGGACTCCTTCGGCCGCTACCGTGCCCACGGGGTGAACTTCGCCCTCGGCACCGACACCTGGCCGGCGGACCTGCTGGACAACATGCGCCAGGGCCTGAACATCGCCCGCCTCAAGGAAGGCGGCAGCCAAGGCACCCGCGCCCTTGACCTCTACAACGCCGCCACCCTGGGCGGCGCCAAGGCCCTTGGTCGCGACGACCTGGGCCGGCTCGCACCGGGCGCCTGCGCCGATATCACCGTGTTCAGCCTCGACGGCCTGCACCTGGGGCCGCTGTTCGATCCACTGAAGAACCTCGTCCTCGCCGGACGGGGCGACGACTGCATTGCCAGCTGGATCGGTGGCCGCTGCGTAATGCAAGGCGGCCAGGTCCGGGGCGTCGACTACCAGGACCTGCAACGGCAGGCCCAACGCCAATTCCACAAGCTGATGCAGAGCCACGCCACCCGCGCCTTCGGCCAGCCCGACTGGCGCGACCTGTTCCAGCCGGCCATTCCCTTCGCCGATGCCTGGAGCGCAGAACGCCCGCTGTGCGCCTTCGCCAGCGAGCCCGACCAAAAACAAGAGATAACGCCATGCTGAGCTTTGACTTCGCCCAACTGAGCCCGCGCGAGAAATACAAGATCCTCATCGGCAGCGTAGTGCCCCGCCCCATCGCCCTGGTCACCACGGTGGACGCCGAAGGCCGCGCCAATGCCGCTCCCTTCAGTTTCTTCAATGCCCTGTCCGCTGACCCGCCGCTCCTCGCCCTGGGCGTGGAAAACCATGCCGACCTGACCCCGAAAGACACCACGCGCAACATCCTGCTGAACCAGGAGTTCACCGTGAACATCGTCTCCGACGCATTGGTGGAAGCCATGAACGTTTGCGCGGTGCCCTTTGAGCCGGGCTTCGACGAACTGCTCGCCGCCGGGCTCACTGCACTGCCCGGAAGCCGTGTCGGCTGCCCGTACATTGCCGAAGCACCGGTCGCCCTGGAGTGCCGGCGAATGATGGGCCTGTCCATCGGCCAGTCGCGGGAAATCATCCTCGGCGAAGTGCTGATGGTGCATGTGCGCGACGAGCTGATCGATCCGAAGACTCTCTACATCGACCAACTCGGCCTCGACGCCATCGGCCGCATGGGCGGGCATGGCTACGCCCGCACACGGGAATACTTCGACCTGCCGACGCGATCGTTGAAGGCGTGGAAGGAAGAGCCGGGGGCTGGCGAACGGGTTTGGCCGGAGCAGGCTTGATAAAACCCTCACCCTCCCCTCTCCCAGGGGGAGGGGGGGATTGTTTGTGCCCGGTTTCACTACGAAGTCTTGATTGATCTGGCCATTTCAGGCGCGAATCACCCCTCTACCTCCGGGAGAGGGGGCGGGGATGAGGGAAATCCCGGCAGAGTGCCGCCGGCCACCTCAAAAAACGCCTTCACCACGCGCAACTCCCCATAGCGCTCCAGGCACGCCAGGTAGTGCCGGCTGACCAGTCCCTCACCTTTCAACGGAAGCGCCGCCACGCGCGGATCACGCGGGACTTCCAGCGAGTAGAGGATGCTCACCCCGAGCCCTGCGGCCACCGCCTCGATCACCGCCTCGCGGCTGTTCAGCTCTAGCGCCGCGCGCAGTTCCAGACCCTGCTCCATGCAGGCTTTTTCGAAGGTGCGGCGGGTCAGGGAGGCGGGCTCGCGTTGCAGCAGCACCTCGCTGCGCAGCTCATTCAGGGCCACGTCCTTGCGCGTACCGACCCAGGGGTGCGCCGCCGGCACCAGTAGACACAGGCGCGCCTCGCCAATGGGTTGCAGCCGCAGGCCGGGGCGTTCGCTCATGTCGCTGATCAGCGCCAGGTCCACCCGCTCGCCATTCAGCGCCGTCAGGGTTTCCTGGGTGTTGCCCAGGCGCAGGTTGATGGTCACGCCGGGGTGGCGTTCACGCATCCGCGCCAGCAATGGCATCACCAGGTGCGGGCTGTCGGCGGCAAGGTCGAGGCGACCGGATTCCAATGCCTGGCTGGTATCCAGCAGGTCTTCGGCTTGTTCCGCGAGGGCGAACAGTTGGTGACTGATGGCCGCCAGGCGCCGGCCCAGTTCGGTCGGTTCCACCTGGCGGGCGGAGCGGCGCAGCAGGCACACCTGGTAGTGCTCCTCCAGCGCCTTGATATGCCCGGTCACCGCTGGCTGGCTGATGCACAGGCGCTCGGCGGCGCGGGTGAAGCTGCCCTCGCGGACCACCGCATCGAAGGCGCGGAGCTGGAAGAGGTTCATGGCGATTCCATCAGTAGGACTTATTCGACGGATAACGATAAACGATTTGAATGATGGCTCGATGAAGCCGCACGCTAGCCCGCATCTCTCCCGCCATTACCGGAGCCCGCCGTGCTCACCGACACCGATCTCGCCACCCTGTTGGTGCTGCTGTCCGCACTGATGCACGCGGCCTGGAACGCGGTGATCAAATCGGGCAGCGACCGCCTCTCGTCGATGGCGCTGGTGGATGCCGTGGCCTTCTGCTTCAGCATCGCCCTGTTGCCCTTGGTGAGCCCGCCGCCGCTGGCGGTCTGGGGGCTGATCGGGCTGTCGGTAGTGGTCAACACCCTGTACCGCCTGCTGCTGATCCGCGCCTACCAGTACGGCGACTTCGGCCAGGTCTACCCGGTAGTGCGCGGGTTGCCGCCCTTGCTGGTGGCGCTGTCGGCCGGGCTGGTGTTCGGCGAGCACCTGTCCGGCGCCATGCTGCTGGGCGTGGTGCTGATCTCGATCGGCATCCTCAGCCTGCTCTCCACCCGCCTTGAGTCCCGGGCGTTGAAGGCGCTGGGCTGCGCGGCGCTGGCCGGTGCCGGGGTGGCGCTCTACACGCTGATCGACGCCCAGGGCGTGCGGCGCGCCGACAGCGTGCTGCAGTTCGTGGTCTACCTGACGCTGATGCAGAGCATGACCATCCCGCTGCTCGCCTGGATGCGCCGCGGCCCGCTGGTGCTGCGCTTCGCCCGCGACAACTGGCGCATCGGCCTGTTCGGCGGCTTCAACTACTGCGTCGCCTACGGCCTGGTGCTGTTCGCCATGACCCTGGACAACGTCGCCAAGGTCGCGGCCCTGCGCGAAAGCAGCGTGATCATCGCCGCCATCATCGCCAGCCTGGTATTCAAGGAGCCATTCGGCATCCGCCGCATCCTCGCGGCTTGCGTCGTCACAGCCGGCATCCTGCTAATCAAGCTGGTGGATTAGCACGCGGGATCGCGGCAAGACGCAGGACAGGATTCAGCGCTTGGCGATGATGTACACCGCGTGGACGATGCCGGGGATGTAACCCAGCAGGGTGAGCAGGATGTTCAGCCAGAAGGCACCGCCGATGCCCACTTGGAGGAACACGCCCAGCGGTGGCAGGAGGATGGCGATGAGGATGCGGAAAAGGTCCATGTGAAGCTCCTTGTGAGAAATGCCGTACGCCTGGTTACCGACCTTAGTACAGGCTAGGCGTTCATCCGGCACATCTCCATAATCGCTGCCTGATGTTTCAGCCGGATGCCCCTGCCATGCCCATCGCCAGCGAAGACATCGACCAGAACGGTCTGGTCATCGGCGTCTCTCCCGAACGGTTCCGCGAAGTGGCCATGCCGCTGTTGTTCGACCACCTCAACGCCCAGTGCGAGGGCACCATAGCGGTGAATCGCCAGGCGCGGATCGTCTGGATCAACGACAAGTACGCCGAGAAGGTCGGCATCACCGACCCGCGCAGCGTGCTCGGCAAGGAAATCGAAGAAGTCCTGCCCGCCAGCCGCCTGCGCGAAGTGGTGCAAAACGGCCAGCCGAGCATGCTCGACCTGATGGCCTTCGGCGACGAGCACTTCGTGGTCACCCGCATCCCCCTGCGCGACGAAGACGGCACCCTGGTCGGCGCCTTGGGCTTCGTGCTGTTCGACCGCGCCCGCCACCTGCAGCCGGTCATGGCCAAGTACAACCAGTTGCAGACCCAGCTTGCCGCCACCCAGCGCGAACTGGCCAAGGCCCGCCGTGCCCGCTACACCATCGCCGGCTTCATCGGCACCAGCGCCGCCGCCAGCGAGGTGAAACGCCAGGCCCGCCGCGCCGCACAACTGGACGCCACGGTGCTGCTGCGCGGCGAAACCGGCACGGGCAAGGAGCTGCTCGCCCAGGGCATCCATAACCTCTCGCTGCGGACCAACGGGCCTTTCGTGGCGGTGAACGTGGCGGCCATTCCCGAATCCCTGGTGGAAGCCGAGCTGTTCGGCACCGCGCCCGGCGCCTTCACCGGTGCCGACAGACGCGCCCGTGCCGGCAAGTTCGAACTCGCCAACGGCGGCACCCTGTTCCTCGACGAGATCGGTGACCTGCCGCTGCCGCTGCAGGCGAAGATGCTGCGCGTGCTGCAGGAGCAGGAAGTGGAGCCGCTGGGCTCCAACCAGGTGAAGGCGCTGAACGTGCGGGTGATAGCCGCCACCCACGTGGACCTCGAAGCCAAGGTGGCCGCCGGGCAGTTCCGCGAGGACCTCTACTACCGGCTCAACGTCCTGGCCCTGCGCCTGCCGCCCCTGCGCGAACGGCGCGAGGACCTGCCAGCGCTGATCGAACACCTGCTGGACGATATCGCCAGCCGCTCCGGCCAGCCACCCCTGGAGCTGGCCGACGACGCCCTGCACCTGCTCCAGGCCCAGCCCTGGCCGGGTAACGTGCGCGAGCTGCGCAACCTGCTGGAGCGCGCGCAGATGAGCAGCGAGGCCGGCCCACTCAGCACCAGCGCCTTGCGCCCACTGCTGGTAGACCCGCTACCCGCCGCCAGCGCCGTCGTGCCCCCCATGCCCGCAGCAGCGGCGCCCGCAGGCGAGATTCGCCTCCTGGCCGACAGCGTGGCCGCCGCCGAACGCCAGGCCATCCTCGCCGCCCTGGCCGCCTGCAATGGCAATCGCACCCAGGCCGCCGAGCGCCTCGGGATCGCGCGGGCGAGCCTGTACAACAAGTTGCAGGTGCACGGGATCTGATCGCGCATTCGCTGGCGAACCAGCCTTTGTAGGGGCGAATTCATTCGCCCCTACAGGTTGAGCAGCGCAGCTGTCCATTCAGATGGACACCCTCTTAACAGGGCGTCCAATTTTCTGGGCAATGTCCATATATGTAGACACCGGCTTTCCCCGGCGAAACACCCTCCTCAGCCGTGAAGCCCCGTCCCAGAGCCATTGGCGCAATCTTCACCGCACTTGGCACAGCTTTCGCTCTAAGAGCGCCATGGGCCGCACAATGGCCCGCCACCGGCCGCCTCGATGCGGCGGAAAACAACAACAAGAAGGAAGTCCCCATGGGCACCCTAGGTATCTTGATCTCCCTCGCTCTGCTGATGTACCTCGCCTACCGCGGCATCAACGTACTGATCCTTGCGCCCCTGATGGCCCTGCTGGCGGTGCTCTTCGCCGGCGACGCGGCGCTGATGCTGCCGACCTACACCCAGGTCTTCATGAAGTCCCTGGGCGGCTACCTGATCCAGTTCTTCCCGCTGTTCCTGCTCGGCGCCATCTTCGGCAAGTTGATGGACGACTCAGGCTCGGCCCGCGCCATCGCCCACGGCATCGTTGCCAAGCTCGGCCGCGAGCGCGCCATCCTGGCCATCGTGCTGGCCTGCGGCCTGCTGACCTACGGCGGCGTGTCGCTGTTCGTGGTGGCGTTCGCGGTCTACCCCATCGGCACTGCACTGTTCCGCGAGGCAGGCATTCCCAAGCGTCTGCTGCCAGGTGCCATCGCCCTCGGCGCCTTCACCTTCACCATGACCGCACTGCCCGGCACCCCGGCCATCCAGAACGCCATCCCCAGCCCCTTCTTCGGCACCGACGCCTTTGCCGCGCCCATCCTCGGCCTGATCGGCGGCTTGATGATGCTCGGCCTCGGCAGCTGGTGGCTGAGCGCCCAGGCGCGCAAATTGATGGCCGCCGGTGAAGGCTACGGCAGCCACAAGGATGAGGCGACGGAGCAAGTTGGCGTACCCACCACTGGCTTCTGGCTGGCGCTGCTGCCGATCCTGCTGGTGATCGTCCTCAACTTCCTGATGGCCAAGCAGGTGTTGCCGAATGTGGATACCAGCTTCCTGGCCAAGCCCGAGTTCGGCGGCCTGCAGGACGCCAAGTCGGTGATCGGCATCTGGTCAATCATCGTCGCCCTCAGCGCCGCCGTGCTGCTGCTGATCGGCCTGCACTGGAAGCGCTGGACCGACCTCAAGCAGAGCCTCAACGACGGCACCTTCGGCTCCATGCTGCCGATCCTCAATACCGCGTCCGAAGTGGGCTACGGTACCGTGATCGCCTCGCTCGCCGGCTTCGTGGTGATCCGCGACCTGGTGCTCAGCGTGCCGGGCAACCCGCTGGTGTCCGAAGCCGTTGCCGTGAACATCCTCGCCGGTATCACCGGCTCGGCCTCCGGCGGCATGTCCATCGCGCTGAAGACCCTCGGCGCCCAGTACCTGGAAATGGCCAACGCCGCCGGCATCAGTCCCGAACTGCTGCACCGCGTCGCCGCCATGGCCTCCGGCTGCATGGACACCCTGCCGCACAACGGCGCGGTGATCTCGCTGCTGGCCATCTGCAAGCTGACCCACCGCGATTCGTACAAATTCATCTTCATGAACACCGTGATCTTCCCGCTCATGGCCCTGACCGTGGTGATCACCCTGGGCAGCCTGTTCGGGAGTTTCTGATCCCGGACCGGACAACAGAACCTGTAGGGGCGAATGAATTCGCCCCTACCAAGAGCAGCATCCGTATTCAACGCTCGAGGAACACCATGAGCAAAGTGATGAGCGCCGCCGATGCGGTCGCCAAGATCCCGGATAACGCCAACCTGGCCACGGGCGGTTTCGTCGGCATCGGTTTCGCCGAGGAAATCGCCATCGCCCTGGAACAGCGCTTTGCCGCCGAGCAGGCGCCGCAGGACCTGACCCTGGTGTATGCCGCCGGGCAAGGCGACGGCAAGGGCCGCGGCCTCAACCACCTGGCCCATGAAGGCCTGGTGCGCCGGGTAATCGGTGGCCACTGGGGCCTGGTGCCGGGCTTGCAGAAGCTCGCTGTGGAGAACCGCATCGAGGCCTACAACCTGCCCCAGGGTGTGATCTCGCAGTTGTTCCGCGATATCGCGGCGGGCAAGCCGGGGCAGTTGTCCAAGGTTGGCCTGGGCACCTTCGTCGATCCGCTGTTCGGCGGTGGCAAGCTGAACGCGCGCACCACCCAGGAACTGGTGCGGCACATGCCCATCGAGGGCGAGGACTACCTGTTCTACAAGGCCTTCCCGATCCATGTCGGGGTGATCCGCGCCACCAGTGCCGACGAAGACGGCAACCTCTCCATGGAGCGCGAGGCCCTGACCATCGAGAGCCTGGCCATCGCCATGGCCGCACGCAATTCCGGCGGCCTGGTGATCGCCCAGGTGGAGCGCGTGGTGGCGCGTGGCTCGCTGAACCCGCGCGACGTGAAGATCCCCGGAATACTGGTGGATTGCGTGGTGGTGGCCCGCCCGGAAAACCATCAGCAGACCTTCGCCACCACCTACAACCCGGCCTTCGCCGCCGAGGTGCGGGTGCCGGTGGACAGCCTGGCGCCCATGCCACTCGACCTGCGCAAGCTGATCGCCCGCCGCGCCGCCCTGGAGCTGCCGCCGGGCGCGGTGGTCAACCTCGGCATCGGCATGCCGGAAGGTGTGGCCGCCGTGGCCGCGGAGGAAGGCGTGATCGACCTGCTGACGCTGACCGCCGAGCCCGGCGTGATCGGCGGCGTGCCCGCCTCCGGCCTGGACTTCGGCGCGGCGAGCAACCACAGCGCGTTGATCGACCAACCCTACCAGTTCGACTTCTACGATGGCGGCGGCCTGGACATCGCCTTCCTCGGCCTGGCCCAGGCCGACGCCGAGGGCAACCTCAACGTATCCCGGTTCGGCACTCGCCTGGCCGGCGCCGGCGGCTTCATCAACATCAGCCAGAACGCCAAGGCGGTGGTCTTCGTCGGCACCTTCAGCGCCGGCGCGCAGGACATCCGCATCGAGAACGGTGAGCTGCGCATCGTGCAGGACGGCGAGGTACGCAAGTTCGTCCGCGAGGTGGAGCACCGCACCTTCGCCGGACGGCTAGCGGCCGAGTCCGGCAAGCCGGTGCTCTACGTCACCGAGCGCTGCGTGTTCCGCCTGAGCCTTGAGGGCCTGGAGCTGATCGAGATCGCACCCGGTGTGGACCTGGAGCGGGACATCCTGGCCCGCATGGATTTCCGACCCATCGTGCGCGAGCCGAAGCTGATGGATGCGCGGCTGTTCCGCGAGGGGCGTATCGGGCTGCGTGAGCTGATCGCCCCGTAAAGATTGTGCGTGATAACGCGGGCCCGTCCTGGGTCCGCGTCTTTTTTTCAGTCTATTCCGCCTTCGGCGTTTCGCGCCGGAGCGGGTATCGCTGTGCCTGAACAACAACAAGAAGAGGAACACACATGGATCGCAACACCCTCAGCCTCGCACTCTGCAGCGCCACTGCCCTGACCTTCTGCGGCCCGGTCAGCGCCGACTTCATCGAGGACTCCAAGGCCGGCCTTGAGCTGCGCAACTTCTACTTCAACCGCGACTTCCGCCATGACGGCGCCGCCCAGAGCAAGGCCGAAGAATGGGCCCAGGGCTTCCTGCTGCGCTTTGAGTCCGGCTACACCGGCGGCCCCGTCGGCGTGGGCGTGGACGCCCTCGGCTTGCTGGGCGTGAAGCTGGATTCCAGCCCGGATCGCACCGGCACCGGCCTGCTGAAGTCCGACCGCGAGCGGCCCAATCGCGCCCAGGATGAGTACGGCGAACTGGGCCTGACCGCCAAGCTGCGCGCCTCGCAGAGCACCCTCAAGGTCGGCACCCTGCTGCCCAAGCTGCCGGTGGCGCTGTACAACGACAGCCGCCTGCTGCCGCAGACCTTCCGCGGTGCCTGGGTGAACTCGGCGGAAGTGGAGAGCCTCAGCCTCGACCTCGGCCGATTCGACCGCATCAACCTGCGCAACTCGTCTGATAACGAAGAGATGGCTGTGTTCAACGGCGGCAACCGCAACATTGTCCTGGGCCGGACCAAAACCAGCGACCAATTCGACTTCGCCGGTGCGACCTACAAGTGGACGACCAACCTCAGCAGCGCTTACCACTACGGCGTCCTCGACGGCATCTACAAGCAGCACTACCTGACCCTTAACCACCTGCTGCCCATTGCCGAAGGCCAGTCACTGAAGAGCGATATCCGCTGGGCGCACAGCACCGACGACGGCGGCAGCAATGTGGATAACGACGCCTTCGGCGCGATGTTCACCTACGCCTTGGGTGGCCACGCCTTCGGCCTGGGCTACCAGCGCATGAGCGGCGACACCGGCTTTGCCAACATCAACGGCACCGACGCCTATCTGGTGAACCTGGTGCAGATCAACGACTTCGGCAACGAAGACGAGCGCTCCTGGCAGGCTCGCTACGACTACAACTTCGCAGCCCTGGGCATGCCTGGCCTGACCTTCATGACGCGCTACCTGTCGGGCGACAGCGTCGACCTGCGCGGCGTGGCCGGTGAAGGCAAGGAGTGGGAACGCAACACCGACATCGCCTACGTGGTGCAGAGCGGACCGCTGAAGAACCTCGGTGTGAAGTGGCGCAACGCGAGCACGCGGAGCAACTTCGGCAGCGACATCGACGAGAACCGGCTGATCCTGAGTTACACCCTCGCGTTGTGGTGAACTGGCACCGGTTCGCAGGATGCGGTTGAGCGCAGCGAAACCCATCCTGCAGGTGCCCGGTCGGACGCCGAATGGTGGAAGTGAGAAGCGACTTCCACCCGCAGGCGGCTTACTTCATCCCCAACTTATGCCGCGCCGCGTACAGGCAAACCATCTCCATCGCCAGGGTGGCGCCGGCCAGGGCAGTGACTTCGGCGTTGTCGTAGGGTGGCGCGACTTCCACCACGTCCATCCCCACCAGGTTGATGCCGCGCAGGCCACGGAGGATTTCCAGCGCCTGGTGGCTAGTCAGCCCGCCGCAGACCGGGGTGCCGGTGCCAGGGGCGAAGGCCGGGTCGAGGCAGTCGATGTCGAACGTCAGGTACACGGGGTTGTCGCCGACGCGGGCGCGGATGCGCTCGGCGATCTGCTCCGGGGTATGCCGGTGCACCTCGCGGGCATCCAGCACCTGGAAGCCCATCACGTCGTCGTTGGTGGTGCGCAGGCCCACCTGCACCGAGCGTGAGGGGTCCACCAGACCCTCGCGGGCGGCGTGATAGAACATGGTGCCGTGGTCGATGCGCTGCACTTCTTCGTCCGGCCAGGTGTCGCTGTGGGCGTCGAAGTGGATCAGCGACAGCGGACCATGCTTGGCCGCGTGGGCCTTGAGCAACGGGTAACTGATGAAGTGGTCGCCGCCCAGGGTGAGCATCGCCGCGCCGGATTCGAGGATGCGCGCGGCATGGGCCTGGATGATTTCCGGCGTGTCCTGGGGCGTGCCGTGGTCGAAGGCGCAGTCGCCGTAGTCGATCACCGCCAGGTGGTCGAACGGATCGAACTCCCAGGGGTAATGCCGGGCCCAGGCCATCTGCACCGACGCAGCGCGAATGGCACGCGGGCCGAAGCGACTGCCGGGGCGGTTGGTGGTGGCGGTGTCGAAGGGCACCCCGCTCACCACCAGGTCGACGCCGCGCAAGTCGCGGCTGTAGCGGCGGCGCATGAAGCTGGTGATGCCGGCATAGGTGGATTCGGCCGCAGTGCCATAGAGGCTGTCACGGGTGATGGCCTGGTCGTTGTCGAAGGCGTGGTCCATATCGGGCTCCATCGGTTGGCTCCCCTCTCCTTTTGGGAGAGGGGTGAGAGAGTGGTTGAAGGCGACTCAGTACTGAGTACGGAACGAAGTCCAGAGCCGGGTACGCGCACGCTGGTCCTTGAGCGACTGGATCTGTTCGCCGAACAGGCGATCACGTACGTCCTTGCTCGGGTAGATGTCCGGGTCGCCGGCCACCTCCGGAGTCAGCAGCGGATTGGCGGCCTGGTTGGCATTGGCGAAGAACTGGCTGTTGGTCAATTCGGCGATGGCCTCGGGGCGCAGCATGTAGTCGATGAAGGCGTGAGCCGCCTCGGGGTGAGGGGCGTCGGCCGGGATGGCCATGGTGTCGAACCAGATCAGCGTGCCTTCACGGGGGATGCGGTAGATCACCTCGAAGGGCATCTGCGCCTGCCGCGCCTGGTCGGCGGCGATGGCGGCGTCGCCGTTGTAGGTCAGCGCCAGGCAGATCTCGCCCTTGGCCAGGTCGTTGATGTGCTTGCCGGAGCCCACGTAACGCACGTTCGGTTGCAGTTCGGCGAAGAGCTGTTGCACAGCAGCAAGGTCGGCCTTGTCGGTGCTGTACGGGTCTTTGCCGAGGTAATGCAGCGCGACGCTGATGACCTCCTGGGGCGAGTCGATCACGGCGATACCGCAATCCTTGAGTCGGCTGGCATATTCGGGCTTGAACAGCAGGTCGAGGCTGTTCAGCGGTGCATCGGGAATGCGCCTGGCCACCGCCTCCTGGTTGATGCCCAGGCCCACGGTGCCCCAGGTATAAGGCACGCCGAAACGGTTGTCCGGGTCGACGGTGGCCAGCTTGGCCAGCAGCTCGGCGTCGAGGTTGGCAAAGTTCTTCAGCCGTTCGCGCTGCACCGGCTGCACCGCCTGGGCCTGGATGGCGCGGGCCAGGCCACTGCTGGCGGGGAAGACCACGTCATAACCGCTGCCACCGGTAAGCAGCTTGGCATCCAGGGCTTCGGCACTGTCGAAGATGTCGTACTTCACCTCGATGCCGGTTTCAGTCTTGAAGCCCTGCAGGGCCTTCTCCGGGATGTAGGCGGACCAACTGTAGAGGTTCAGTGCCTTGTCTTCGGCTTGCACGGGCAAGGCGCAGGCGAACAGGGCGGCAAGCAACAGGGGGAAACGCATGGTGGGCTCCTGGGGGATTGCAGGTGGAGCCATGCTGCGCCGGGCTTTGCTTTGAATAAATATGAAGTGTTCTACTTTGGCATCTACAGCCATCAATGTTTGGTGCCGCCATGCTTAGCCAGCTCCATGACCTCGACCTGCAACTGCTGCGCCTCTTCGTCACGGTGGTAGAGAGCGGCGGCTTCAGCGCCGCCCAGGGCGAACTGGGCATCGGCCAGTCCACCATCAGCACGCAGATGGCCAAGCTGGAGACGCGGCTGGGCTTTCGCCTGTGCGAGCGCGGCAAGGCGGGCTTCCGCCTGACGCCCAAGGGCGAGCAGGTGCTGGCCGCCACGCGCAAGCTGTTCGGCGCCATCGAGACCTTCAAGGGCGAGGCGCAGGGGATGGCCGACCTGCTCCTGGGGGAACTGCGCATCGGCCTGTCCGAAGCCCTGGACAACCAGGTGCTGCAACGCCTGGGAGATGCTATCGGGCGCTTCCGCCAGCGCAACCAGGCGGTGCAGTTCGAGCTGATCAGTGCCATGCCGGCCGAGTTGGAGCGGCGCCTGCTGCAAGACCAGCTGCACCTGGCGATCGGTTATTTCTCGGGCACCCAGGCGGCGCTGGACTACCAGCCGCTGTTCAGTGAGCAGCAACGGTTGTTCTGTGGTGTCGGGCATCCGCTGTTCAGACGTGGGCAGGTCAGTCTCGACGACCTGGCCGACTGCGACCTGGTGCATCACCCGTACCGTTTCGAAGAAGCGCGGCAGCCTTTCCAGAGCGGCCCAAGCAGTGCACGGACAGAGCAGGTGGAGTGCAGCCTGGCGTTCGTGCTTTCAGGGGCGCATATCGGCTACCTGCCGGAGCACATCGCCGCCCCCTGGGAGGCAGCCGGTCAACTGCAGGCGCTACTGCCGGAGGAGACGGGCTATCGCGTGCAGTTCCACCTCAGCAGCCATCGCGGGCGCCAGCCGAGCGAGGCGCAGCAGGCGTTCGTGGAGGATCTGCTGAAGGCGTTCGGCGCCAACTCGCCGTAGGTTGGCGCCAAGCGCAGCGCGGCCCAACAATGCGGTACGTCAGGCAGGCCACCATGTTGGGCTTCGCTGCTCTCTGCCCAACTTACATGCGCTCCGAGTTCACATATACCAGCGGTACTCCCGCGCGCTGACCTCGTTCATGAAGTCCAAGTATTCCTGGCGCTTGTTCTCGCAATAGACCATCACGAATTCGCTACCCAGGCCTTCGTTCACATCGGGGTGGCTGCGCATGGCGGTCACGGCGGTGAGCATATCCGTGGGGAAGTCGATGCCACTGGAACGGTCTTCGTTGAGCGGGGCGATAGGCTCGCGGGCGGCATCCAGGCCGTGCTCCATGCCGGTAAGGATGGCGGCCAGCACCAGGTAGGGATTGGCGTCGGCGCCAGCCAGGCGGTGTTCGATGCGCAGGTTGCGGCCGTCGGATTCGGGAATGCGGATGCACGCATCGCGGTCTTCGAAGCCCCAGCTGGCACGGCTGGCGGCGTTGACCATGGCGCCGTAGCGGCGGAAGGCGTTGTGGTTGGCGGCGAAGATCGGCATGCAGTGCGGCAGCAGATCGAGGCAGCCGGCCACGGCATGGCGCAGCGGACGCTGGTCGTTGGCGGCCAGCAGGTTGTTGCCATCGCGGTCGTAGAGGCTGACGTGCACGTGCATGCCGCTGCCCGGCGCATTCAGGTAGGGCTTGCTCATGAAGCTGGCGCGGTGGCCGTGCTTCATCGCCACGCCACGGGTGCTGCGGCAGAACAGGGCGGCCCAGTCGGCGGCCTGGAGGCCGTCGTCGCAGTGGCCGAAGTTGATCTCGAACTGGCCCGGGCCGAGTTCGGCGGTGATGACGTTGGCGGCGACGCCTTGCTCGTTGGCGGCCTCGACCATTTCATGCAGCACGCTGGAGAAGCGCGACAGGCGCTCGATGTGCATGTTCGGCTGATCGTCTTCGTCATCGCAGAGCGGGTCGCGGGGGAACTGCGGCAGGCCATTCTGCAGCTTGCGGTCGAACAGGTAGAACTCCAGTTCGAAAGCCACCACCGGGCGGATGCCACGTTTTTCCAGGCGTTGCAGGACCCGCGCCAGCACCTCACGTGGCTCGAACTCGATGGGCGCTTCGGTACCGTCGGAGGTGATGAGCATCTGTCCCAGGGGTTCCTTTTCCCAGCGCACCGGCTTGAGCGTGCCCGGCACCAGACGACGTGGCGCGTCCGGGTCGCCGTCGGCGAAGCAGTAGTCGCCAATGGGGTAGAGCCCGCCCTGGGTCCCCAGCAGCACGCAGTTCTGTGGCACTTTCAGCGGACTACCGGCGGCCACCTTCTCCACCATCTCCACGGGGTAGCGCTTGCCGTAGAAGTGGCCGGGGATGTCCAGGCAGATCAGGTCGATGTAGCGAACTTCCGGGTACTGGGCACGGAAGGCGCGGACTTCGCTGAGCAGGTCGGGGTACTGGTTTGTTGTTGTCATCACTGCGGTCCTGCAGGTTCTCGCCTCAGGTAAACACCCAAAGCACCCGCGTCGGTTTGTCGGAAAGATTGGCGTAGCGGAACTGCGCATGGGGCGGCAACTGGAAGCTGTCATTCGGGTAAAGGGTGACCGGCTCGGCGTTGTCGCCGTACCAGACGGTCAGCTCGCCTTCGAGCACGAAACCACCCTGTTCGGAGCTGTCATCCAGATGGCCCTCGCCGCTGGTGGCGCCGGGCTCCAGGTGGCTTTCCAGCATGGAGAAGCCGCCGGACATGGTCGGCGAGGCCAGCACGTCGGTGATGCCGCCGGCGTAATAGAGCGTGCGGCGCTCGCCGGGGCGGGTGACCCAAGGCGTCTCGCGGGGCTTGCTCAGGTTGTAGAAGTAGGTGGTGGGCACGCCCAAGGCTTCGCTGATGGCGGTGAGGTCGGCCACCGTCGGGCGCGAGAGCCCGCGCTCCACCTGGGAGAGGAAGCCCACCGAGCGATCGATGCGCGCGGCGAGGTCACCCAGGGTCACGTTCTTGTGTTTGCGCAGGTCGCGAATCAGGATCGCGAGGCTTTCAATTTCGTCTTGCTTGTCCATTGGAGCGCTCCGGTCGTACTCGAATGGCGCGACCTTAAATCACATCCCGCAGGCGGTAATAGGCCTTGCCGGCAGCCTCCAGGGGAGCCGCCAGCAACGAGCCGCCCGGGAAGCGCGGATTGCCGATGGCCTGGTACAGATCGAGCAGGTCGTCGTTGCCGAGGATGGCGTCGCTCACCGCCTTGGCGCCGGCCAGGGTCGGCAGGATGCCGTGACCGGAGAAGCCCTGGAGCCAGTAACGCGAACCTTCGCGGCCGATATCCGGGGTGCGTTTCATGCTGACGTCGATATGGCCGCCCCAGCCGAACTCGATGTCTACGCCCTTGAGCTGCGGGAACACGCGCTCCAGGTAGGGCCGGGTGGCCGCCGGCACATCCTTGGGAAGGCCGCCCAGGTAAGTGCAGCCGCCACCGAAAAGCAGGCGGTTGTCGGGGGTGAGGCGGAAGTAATCGGGGACGAACTGGTTGTCGATCACACAGCTGTTCTTCGGCAGCAGCGAACGCGCCAGTTCCGGGTCCAGCGGCGCGGTGGCGACCTGATAGGAGCCCACCGGTAGCAGGCGACTGGAGAGCTGGCGGTCGAGGCCGTCGACGTAAGCATTGCAGGCCATCACCAGGGTGCTGCCGCGCACTTCGCCCTGGGCGGTGCGGGCCACATAGCCGGAAGGCGTTTCTCGGTATTCCAGCACCTGGCTCTGTTCGTAGATGCGCCCGCCGCGTGCTTCGATGGCGGCGGCCAGGCCTTGGGCCAGCTTCAACGGGTTGAGGTGGGCGGCCTCCGGGTCGTAGAGCGCAGCCTGGTAACGCGGGCTGTCGATCCATTCGCCCAGTTCGTCGCGGCGGATCAGGCGCATCCGGTCGTAGCCCCATTTGTGGATGGCGTCTTCCTGGGCCTCTTCCAGCAACTTCACCCGGCGTTCCATCACGGCGGTCCAGAGGCTGCCGACGCGGTAGTCCACATCGAAGCCGTGACGGACCGGCAGCTCGCGCATCTCCTCGGCGGCCCAGCGCATGCTGTCCCACAGCCGGCGGGTACGTTCCAGGCCCAGCGCCTTCTCCAGCGGCGGCATATCGCAAGACCAGCCCAGCAGCGCCTGCCCACCGTTGCGCCCCGATGCGGCCCAGGCCACGCGGCTGGCTTCCAGCAGGGTCACGCGCTTGCCGGCCTCGGCCAGACGCAGGCCCGTGTGCAGTCCGCTGAAACCGGCCCCGATGATCAGGACATCGGTCTCCTCGCTGCCGGCCTGGCTCGGACGCAGGGGAATACTGCCTGGGTAGGTGCGGGCGTAGTAGGTGCCGACATGCTGGGCGGACTGCTTGAACATGGGTGCCTCGTGAATTTTTCAATTTTAAATTTCATGAAAATTTACACAATGAAATTCACGAAGCCAAGCCTTTTGTTCAAAATAAACAACATAAAGACTGATGAACGCCTGAATCCGCGGGATTCTGGCGAACGAGTGAATGAAATTACAGACAACTGATGGTCCGCCCCGCGGCGTTGTCGCACTAGCGCCGGAACCACTCCTGCTGCTTCAGACACTCCGCCACATAGTCGAGGAAGCAGGCGATGCGCGAGGCCAGCGCGGTATTGCGGTAGTACACGGCATTGATCGGCTGGCGCACTTCAAGGGTGTCCGCAGCCAGAAGCTGGACCAGGCTGCCGTTGGCGCGGTCTTGCTGGGTCATGAAATCCGACAGGCAGACGATGCCGGAACCGGACAGGGCGAGCTGGCGCAAGGTTTCGCCGCTGGACGCCTTGATTGTCGGTTCGATCTGCACCTCATCCCCCAGTGCATTGCGCAGGGGCCACTGGTTGAGGCTTTCCGGCTGGGTGAAACCGATCAGGCCGTGACGTTGCAGGTCTTCCACCTGCTTCGGTGTGCCATGGGCCTTGAGATAGGCGGGGCTAGCGAGCACACGGATGCGGCTGCTGCCCAGGGGGCGGGCATGCAGGGTGGAGTCGCGCAGGGTGCCGATGCGGATGGCGACATCGGTGCGGTGCTCGATCAGGTCGATGATCTGGTCGCTGCTGTGCAGCTCCAGCTCGATCTCTGGGTAACGCTCACGAAAGCCCGCCACCAGCGGCACCAGCACATGCAGCATGAAGGGCGAAGCTGCATTGACGCGCAGGCGCCCGGCCGGCTTCTGCTTGCGCAAGGCCATCTGCTCTTCGGCTTCTTCCACCTGGGCGAGGATGCACCGCGCCTGAACCAGGAACGCCTCGCCTTCCTCGGTCAGTTCCAGACGGCGGGTGGTGCGGCGCAGCAGGGTGACGTCGAGCTTGTCCTCCAGCCGGCTCAAGGCACGGCTGACGCCCGAGGCGGTCTGCGCCAGTTGCGCGGCCGCGGCGGTGATGGAGCCGGTGTCGACCACCGAGGTGAAGGCTTGCAGCTCGTCCAGGGTGGTTTTCATTCGTGACTCCAGGGCAAATATCTTGGCCTTGATAGCCGGAATTTCCGCATGAGTCGAGCGGCGACCCTATGCGCCCATCCATGCTAGCCAAGGTGATGTGCATCGCTTGGCTCGCGGAATGCCGCCCAATCCATCCTACGGTTGCCATGAAGCGGGTGACGCGGCGGGGGGATGCAACTACCCTCCTCCCTGTTCTGCCCGGGAGAAAACACCCCATGTGCATCCAACGCGCACTACCGCGCCTCATCTGCATGGCCACGCTCGCCCTGATCGGCGCCTGCGCCCAGCAACAGCAGCAACCCACCCCGCCCGCCGCCACACCGCCCGCTGGCCAACCCCAGGCCCCCGCCACGACCCCGCAGGACCAACAGGCCAGCGAATTCGAACGGGTTCGCCAAAAGGCCATGCGCGGCGACCTCGACGCCCAGTATCAGCTCGGCAGCCTGTACTTCGTCGGCAAACCGCAGAAGGACATCAAGCAGGCCGAGTACTGGTGGAAGCAGGCCGCCGACAAGGGGCATTCCCAATCGGCCTTCAGCCTCGCCTTCCTCTACACCGGCCGCGCCGACCCCGCATTCGCCGACCAGCGCGCCATGCACAAGTACCTCAGCCAGGCCTCTGCCGCCGGCAATGCCATGGCCCAGCACGTGCTCGGCAGCATGTACGCCCAGGGCGCCGAAGGCCTCAAGCAGGACCCTTACCAGGCCCGCGCCCTGTTCCAGAGCGCATGCGACAAGCAATACGCGCCGAGCTGCGAGGCATTGAAGAAGCTGCAGGCGAATTGAGTCGATCTTGTGGGGGCAATTTCAATCGTCAAGCAGGCCGAAGGTCTGCCCCGTAAGCGAACTCATTCGCGAAAAGTGATAGGCACCGGGTAACGCGGTAACTTCCCTCTCCCCCGTCCCCTCTCCCTGAAGTGGAGAGGGGTGACTCTCGGCTCAACCGTGGCGCAGTCCTGCGAGGACGAATTCATTCGCGAAAGGGCTTGGTCCAGAGCATCAACGAGCGGACGGTGAAGTCCCTGGAAGGATGGCGGTCGGGAAACACCACGGTGACGTCATTCGAAGCGTTCGTGGTGGAGGTGGTGGGTTAATGCACTGTGCTGCAATCGACAGCAGCCCGTCCCTGGCGAATGAGTTGGCTATGTCTGCATGACGTGTTGTGGGCAGCTGCATTGTCCGTGAGAGCTGGCTTGCCAGCGAATGGCGGCGTTTCGCTGGCAAGCCAGCTCCTACAAGGCTCTTGGCCCGAGGGTAAATCGCTCACAACAGCTAACGCAGACATGGCGAATGAATTCGCCCCTGCACGCCTGCATCAGCTGTTGGCGCAGGCGCTGGACTCTTTCAGGTAGGTCACGGACTTCTCTTCGCCGTTGGAATCGACGTAGGTCATCTTCGCCTGGATGGTTTCGCAGATCAGCGAGTTCGGCTCGTCGATGGAAATCACACGGGCGACATCCAGCGGCATGCCGTAGCGGTAGGGCACTGACTCGGCGGATTTCGCGGCGAAGACGCTGCCACTGGCCAGGAAGGCGAGCAACAGGGTGGTACTGGTGGCGATGGCACGGTTCATGGGGGATCTCCTGGTTTTCCTTGAAGGCCCGACATCGCAGGAGATGCGTTCTTGGCCCATGTGCCTATTGGACTCCCGGCACGGCTCGTGAAAAAGACGCCTTTGCTGAAAGCGCTTTTCCGTGGCGCGCAACAATCTTCCCCGCCCGGCGGTCACGCTCCCGTGTTTGGTCGGGTCGATCATTCCCAGTCCGGGCAACTGCCACCAAACGAGGATGAGGCCGTGAACACCAGTGATCTGCTCGAACAACTGTTGCAGGCCGGTGCATCGCGACAAGGCGGCGCGGGCATGGCCGCCGAAATGTACCTGGCCGGCGTGATGCAGGTGGATGACCAGCAGGCCGCAGAACGCACCTACTTGGATGAACTGGCCTATCACCTCCGGCTCGATCCGGACTTGCAGGCGCAACTGGAGCGGCAGGCATGCGGTAACGCCTAAGGACTGACCTGGTAACCGCGCTGCTGCAGGCAGCTGGTATAGGCCGATGAAGACGCGCTGCTGGCCTGTTCATTGGTGCGGCGATCCTCGCGACGGTCCTGGCGCTGACGCGAGCCACCGACTACGGCGCCCGCTACAGCGGCATCCTTGGCTTTCTCCTGACGGTACTCCTGCTGCAAGTCGTCATCGATACGCTCGTAATCGTTGCTGCGCGCCTGCCCGACGGCGGCGCCCGCCATAGCGCCAGCGGCGGCTCCACGAGCACGCCCCCCGCTTGTGGTGGAGCTGGAACTGGAGCTGGAGGTTGAACTGCCGGCCTGGGCCTGGCAGTCGGCTATGTCCTGCTGGATCTGTTGCTGGGTCTGGCCTTGCAGGGGCACCACGGTTTCGGCGAACGCGGGCAGGCAGACAAGCGAAGCGAGCAGGGTCCAGCGG
Source organism: Pseudomonas sp. OTU5201 (assembly GCF_038440135.1). Classification (NCBI taxonomy): domain Bacteria; kingdom Pseudomonadati; phylum Pseudomonadota; class Gammaproteobacteria; order Pseudomonadales; family Pseudomonadaceae; genus Pseudomonas; species Pseudomonas sp. OTU5201. The sequence goes on from NZ_JASATC010000008.1 coordinate 87,450, forward strand.
CAAGAAGCGATTGGGCGCATGGCAGTAGAGCTCCAGGAGCGGGTAGGGAAACCGGCAAATCGCCGGCCTTCTAGCGTTCAGTCTGGGTCCCAGTTGGTTACCACGACGTGAGCGCCGACCAGTGGGCGCGGCCGCCATGCTTCAGGTAGCCTTGCGCACCCGCTAATCTCTGACCACCGCCCCGCGCCGAGCCCACCATGTCCGACCTATCCCTCGACGAAATCGATCGCCAGTTGATCGCCGCGCTGCAGATCAATGCCCGCGAAAGCGTCGCCATGCTCGCCCGGCGTCTGGGCATCGCGCGCACCACGGTGACCTCACGCCTGGCGCGGCTGGAGAAGGCGCAGATCATCACCGGCTACGGCGTGCGCCTGGGCCAGCGCGTGGCCGATGGCGGCCTGCAGGCCTATGTGGGCATCACGGTCAAGCCGCGCAGCGGCAAGGACGTGCTGCGGCGCTTGACCGGCATGGCAGAGGTGCAGGTGCTCTGCGCGGTGAGCGGCGAGTTCGATTACGTGGCCTGGCTGCGCGCGGATTCCCCCGAGCGCCTCGATGAGCTGCTGGACCAGATTGGCAGCGTCGATGGGGTGGAAAAGACCACCACCTCGATCATTCTCAGCTGCAAGATCGATCGCGGTCAGCCGTTGGCTCCAACCTCGCCGTGAACGCTGCGCCTTGGTGTCGGCTCGAGTGGTGGAAATGAAAAGCGATTTCCACCCTGCTGAAAGCCATCCGCGGGATAGGAACTGCACAGTGCCGCCCGCCCCAAGCAAGCCTGAGTCCCTCCGTTGCCGGCTAACCTGATGGAAAGCAGGTGCACCGCTATTTTCGTCAAAATGAATTATGAAGTCGTCTTTTTGCAGTGCATGACTGCCAAATGACGACACTCTGCGTCTTATGGACGAAATCGGCGCTCCCTAGAATGGCCTGCAACGCTGCCCCGCCCGGCAGCCCCTCTCACCGCCTTCAAGGTCGATCATGAACAACAACAATCGCCACCCCGCCGACGGCAAGAAACCCATCACTATCTTCGGCCCGGACTTCCCCTTTGCCTTCGATGACTGGATCCAGCACCCGGCTGGCCTGGGCAGCATTCCCGCCGAGCAGCATGGTGCCGAGGTGGCGATCGTCGGCGCCGGCATCGCCGGCCTGGTGGCGGCCTACGAGCTGATGAAGCTGGGCCTGAAGCCAGTCGTGTACGAAGCCTCGAAGATGGGCGGGCGCCTGCGCTCTCAGACCTTCGAAGGCACCGACGGCATCATTGCCGAACTGGGCGGCATGCGCTTCCCGGCCTCCTCCACCGCCTTCTACCACTACGTGGACATGCTCGGGCTCGAGACCCAGCCCTTCCCCAACCCGCTGACCCCGGCCTCGGGCAGCACGGTGATCGATATCGAGGGCAAGACCTACTACGCCGAGAAAATGGCCGACCTGCCGGCACTGTTCCAGGAAGTGGCCGACGCCTGGGCCGACGCCCTGGAAGACGGCGCCCGCTTCGGCGACATCCAGCAGGCCATCCGCGACCGCGATGTGAAGCGCCTGAAAGAGCTGTGGAACACCCTGGTGCCACTGTGGGACGACCGCACCTTCTATGACTTTGTCGCCAGCTCGAAGGCCTTCGCCAAGCTGTCCTTCCACCATCGCGAAGTGTTCGGCCAGGTCGGCTTTGGCACCGGTGGCTGGGACTCCGACTTCCCCAACTCGATGCTGGAAATCTTCCGCGTGGTGATGACCGCCTGCGACGACAACCAGCACCTGATCGTCGGTGGCGTGCAACAAGTGCCGCTGGGCATCTGGCGCCATGAGCCGGAGCGTTGCGTGCATTGGCCTGCCGGCACCAGCCTGGCTTCGCTGCACAGCGGCGCACCGCGCCCAGGCGTGAAGCGCATCGCCCGTGCTGCCGATGGCCGCCTGGCCGTGACCGACAACTGGGGCGACACCCGCCACTACGCGGCCGTGCTCACCACCTGCCAGAGCTGGTTGCTGACCACCCAGATCGAGTGCGAGGAATCGCTGTTCTCGCAGAAGATGTGGATGGCCCTGGACCGCACCCGCTACATGCAGTCGTCCAAGACCTTTGTGATGGTCGACCGCCCCTTCTGGAAGGACAAGGACCCGCAGACCGGCCGCGACACCCTGAGCATGACGCTGACCGACCGCCTCACCCGAGGCACTTACCTGTTCGACAACGGCGACGACAAGCCGGGGGTGATCTGCCTGTCGTACTCGTGGATGAGCGATGCGCTGAAAATGCTGCCGCACCCGGTGGAGAAGCGCGTGAAGCTGGCCTTGGACGCGCTGAAGAAGATCTACCCGGACGTGGACATCGCCGGCCATATCATCGGCGACCCCATCACCATTTCCTGGGAGGCCGACCCGCACTTCCTTGGCGCCTTCAAGGGCGCACTGCCGGGCCACTACCGCTACAACCAACGCATGTACGCGCACTTCATGCAGGACGACATGCCCGCCGAACAGCGCGGCATGTTCATCGCCGGTGACGACGTGTCCTGGACGCCGGCCTGGGTGGAAGGTGCGGTGCAGACCTCGCTCAACGCGGTGTGGGGCATCATGAAGCACTTCGGCGGCAAGACCTCGGTTGAGAACCCTGGCCCCGGAGACTTGTTCGCCGAGCTCGGCCCCATCGCCCTGCCGGACTGAGCCAGGAGACGCCTATGCGCATCGCCCTCTACCAATGCCCGCCCCTGCCGCTGGAACCGGCGGCCAACCTCGACCGCCTGCAACAGCGGGCGATTGAGGCCGCCAAGCGCGGCGCAGCGTTGCTGGTGTGCCCGGAGATGTACCTCAGCGGCTACAACATCGGCCTGGACGCGGTCAGCGCCCTGGCCGAGCCATGCGACGGCCCCTGGGCTGCGCGGGTGGCGGACATTGCTCGTGAAAACGGCATCGCCATCCTTTACGGCTACCCGGAGCGCAGTGCCGAAGGTGCCCTCTTCAACTCGGTGCAATTAATCGACGCCCAGGGCCAACCCCTGGGCAACTACCGCAAGACGCACCTCTTCGGCGAACTGGACAACAGCATGTTCAGCGCTGGCAGTGATGACTATCCGCTGCTGGAACTCAACGGCTGGAAGCTGGGGATGCTGATCTGCTACGACGTGGAGTTCCCCGAAAACGTCCGCCGCCTGGCGCTGGCCGGCGCCGATGTGGTGCTGGTGCCGACGGCCAACATGGTGCCCTACGACTTCGTCTGCGAGGTGCTGGTCCGCGCCCGCGCCTTCGAGAACCAGTGCTATGTGGCCTACGCCAACTACTGCGGCGGCGAAGGGGACATCCGCTACTGCGGTCTCTCCAGCGTCGCCGCGCCGGACGGCACGCTGGCAGCGGTGTGTGGTCGCGAGGAGACCCTGGCCTTTGCCGACCTCAGGCGCGACAAGCTGGAGGCTTCGCGGGCGAGCATCACCTACCTCAAGGACCGGCGCGCGGAGCTGTACCGTCCACTGGTCTGAAACCTCTGTAGGGGCGAATTCATTCGCCCCTACATCGAACCGCACCCGCCTCAATTCCAATGCAAAGTGGAAGCGTCAGGTCAACGCGGCATGGGGCCAAGCGGCGAAAGGTCCGCCTCGGGGTGTTTTTCCATCGGCCACCCGCCATTTTCCGCCTCGCCCTTGCCTACTTCGGCGATCAGGGCCTGGGCGGGGAGCCGCGCGGAGCGTTCCAAGGTTTTCATAAGGCAGAGGCTGGCGAGAGAGTCACGCAGGCTCGGAAACCTCTTCATGGCGGTATTCGATACCCAGCAAACGCAGACCGTCCGGCCCCTGTTCGAGGATGCGGCGCAACTCGCGGCGGCGCTCGATGTGCAGGGTAAAGCCTTCCTCGCGGGGAAAGCGCTTGCGCAGTTCGCGGGTCATTTCCACGTAGCGCGCCTGACTGACGCTGAGTTCGGCGAGCAGCACCTCGTCGCGGCGCAGGCTGATGCGGTAGTCACTCATGCACGCATGCCCTCCAGCGGCAGGCCCAGCAGGCGGGCGTTCCAATCTTCCACCAGGCCGGTGCTCAGGCGGCGGGTAGCGGTGTCGCGCCAGCGGGCGGACAGCGCCTCGCACTGCTGCAGCTGTTGCAGGCCGGCATGCTCCAGCGGGTAGTGGAAGAAGCTCTGCACAGCGTGGGCGACGGTCAGGCCGGGGTAACTGCGCTGAATCAATTCCAGCGAGTCTGCCTGGCTGACGAAGCCAGGCCGCAGCACGCGGTAGAACCAGCCGCAGCGGCCGGTTTCCTGCACCCGTTGCGGCAGATCGGGAATCCCCCAGCGGCGGCTCAGGCGGTAACAGGGTGAACGCGGCTGGCTGACCTGGATGAAGGCCTGTCCCCAGCGGAAGATATCGCCGATGCACACCTGGTCTTCGGTCAGGCCGTGGGTGGAAAGGTTCTCGCCGAAGCGTGGTGCCTTCCAGTCGAGATGGCCGAAATGCTTGCGCCAGTAGCGATAGTGCTCGGCGGGATAATGATGGAGGGCGCGTTCCGGGCCGCCATGGAAACGCGGGTCACCCTGCTCATCGCTGCCCAGGCCCTGGGGCCAGAGCCAGAGTCGATGATCGATCGGCTGCTTGTCGATTGCGCTGCACAAACCGCCACCTATATCTTCGGCTTTGCCTATGAAAACGCCCTGCATCACTAACCTGGACATTCGCCCTCTCCAGCGCGATAAACAGTCTCTACGCCGCATAGGCTATGGGCTCAAGGTGTTGGGGACCATTTCGATTTTCCAGCTTTATCGATAAGTAATACTTATGGATTTTCGTCAGCTTCGCTACTTCGTCGCGCTCTACGAGGAAGGCCATGTGGGCCGCGCCGCCGAGCGCCTGAGCCTGTCGCAACCGGCACTGTCCCAGCAGATCCGCCAACTGGAACAGAGCCTGGATGTGAGCCTGTTCCAACGCAGCGGCAAGCGCCTGCTGCCGACCCTCGCCGCGCACACGCTGTACGGCCATGCCCTGCCGCTGCTGGATGGTCTGGAGCGCGCTCGCGAGGCCTTGCGCAGCTTCCGCGGCCAGTCACCGCGCAGCCTGGCCATCGGCGTACTGCAGACGGTGAACGCGGCACTGGTGCCGATGCTGCTGGAACGTCTGCGCGAAGCACAGCCACAGCTGGTGGTGCAGATCTACGAACTGTCCGGGTTGGATATCGAGCGCCGCTTGCTCACCGGCAATCTGGACATCGGCATCGGCTTCCTACCGCCTCGCCAGACCGGGCTGCACAGTCAGTTGCTGTATGAGGACGAACTGCAGCTGGTGATCCCCACCGAGCACCCGCTGAAGGAGTTCAAGAAGGTCTCCCTGAGCCAGGCCGCTGAGCTGCCGATGCTATTGCTGGGCGAGGAATTCCGTGTCAGGCAGATCTGGCAGGAACAACTCGCCCTGCTCGGTCGCCGCCCCCACGTGCAGGCGGAGCTGAACCATATGGCGGGCATACTCGATAGCCTGCCGCACACCATGCTGGCCACGGTGCTGCCCGGCCGCGCGCGTCAGATGCACGCCAACCAGGGATTGCTGTGGAAGCCACTGAGCGAGCCACGGGTGCCGCTGAAGGTGGGGTTGGTGTTTCGCGATGCGCAGCGCCAACAGGCGACCCTGGAATTGCTGCGCTCGATGCTGGAAGGGGTAGTGGGCCCGAAAGACCTGCTGCTGTAGCGGAGTTTCAGGACACAGAAAAAGAAAAACCCCGCCGAAGCGAGGCTTTGCAGACTGTGTCCCGACATCCCTGATCTGACCGCCATCCTGGCGGAAATCCGGCGTATCCCTTTTTTGCAGTGCGCTTCCTGCGCTACGTCCAATGTCATGAAGATTAGCCCCCGCCGCAGAGGCCCGAAAGGAGCCATAGCCACCAGCACTTGTAAGCCAATGCTTACACGATTTGGCAATTAGTCTGAATGGGCTTATCGCAACCCGGCCGCACAACCAAGCAAGCGGTCGGTTGGCCTTGGTTTGCCCGCAGCGCTATTGTTAGACTCGTTTTGTCCTACAAAAACAACAGACCCCGACAAGGTGGTCCCAGGGTCATCAGCATGCGCCCAGTCGTTACTGCCCTCTCCTGCCTGGCGGCCGTGGCCGCCCATTTCGCATTCGCCGGTGGCCAGGATCGCCTGGCCGATCCCAACGCCGCGGTCGAGCAGGCCTTCTGGCAACAGCTCTATGCCGGCGGCGGCACCACGCTCTATTGCGGCAAGACCTTCAGTGCCCCCGGCGGCCTGCTCAGCGCCAGCCCGGTGTACAGCACCAAGCAGATCAAGAGCGCCCTGCGCTGTGTCACCGACAGCCAGTGCCAATCCGCGAATCCGCAGTACCCCTTCATGCTCTCCGACCTGCACAACCTCTACCCGGACCAGTCGCGCATCGAGCTGGCACGGCGCAACGCCCTGTTTGGCGATGCGGGTGATGGCGGGCAGAGTAAAGTCGCCGACTGCGATTTCAAGTCATCCTACCAACTGGTGGAGCCCCGCGATGCCGCCAAGGGCAACGTGGCTCGGGCGATCTTCTACATGCACAGCGAATACGGCCTGCCCATCGTTGGCCAGTTGCAGATGTTCCAGCAGTGGAACCGCCTGGACCCGGTGGACGATGACGAACGCGCTCGCAATAGCCGCATCGAAGCCATCCAAGGCAATCGCAACCGCTTTATCGACGACCCGACGCTGGCGGATTCGTTGCAGCCGTAGGAAGCCGCCTTGCAGGGGCGATTGAATTTGCCCCGGCAGAGGACCTCGCTTCAGAAAGCACAAAGCCCCGCACAAGCGGGGCTTCGTGTTTGCGGAGTGCCGCTTAGAACTGCGCGGCGTCCAGCAGGTAGAGCGACTCGCTGCCGGCCTTCACCGAGGCGGTCAGGGAGTGGATGCGCGGCAGCAGGCGGGCGAAGTAGAAACGCGCGGTGCCGAGCTTGCTGGCGTAGAAATCATCCTGGCCTTCCTTACCCAGCGAAGCGCGGGCCATCAGGGCCCACATGTAGGCATAGGCGGTGTAGCCGAACACGTGGAGGTACTCGACCGAGGCAGCGCCGATTTCGTTCGGGTTGTTCTTCGCGCTGTCCAGGACCCAGGCAGTCAAGTCGTCGAGGTTGGCGATGGCAGCTTTCAGCGGCTCGACGAATTCGGCCAGCTCGGCGGAAGCGCCGTTGGCGAAGGCCTTGATCTCGTCGGAGAAGTGCTTGTAGAACGCGCCGCCGCTGCCCACTACCTTGCGACCCACGAGGTCGAGGGCCTGGATGCCGTTGGTGCCTTCGTAGATCTGGGTGATGCGCACGTCACGCACCAGTTGCTCCTGGCCCCACTCGCGGATGAAGCCGTGGCCGCCGAACACTTGCTGGCCGTGGACGGTGGTTTCCAGGCCGAGGTCGGTGAGGAACGCCTTGGCGACGGGGGTCAGCAGGGCGACCATTTCTTCGGCGCGTTTGCGCACGACGGTGTCTTCGCTGAACTTGGCGGTATCCAGCTGCATGGCAACGTAGCTGGAGAACGCACGACCGCCTTCGTTGGCAGCCTTCATAGTCAGCAGCATGCGGCGCACGTCGGGGTGGACGATGATCGGGTCGGCGGCCTTGTCCTTGGCGACCGGGCCGGTCGGGGCACGGCTCTGGATGCGGTCACGCGCGTATTCCACGGCGCTCTGGTAGGAACGCTCGCCGGAAGCCAGTCCCTGGATACCGACGCCCAGACGCTCGTAGTTCATCATGGTGAACATGGCGGCCAGGCCCTTGTTCGGGGCGTCGATGATGTAGCCAGTGGCGCCGTCGAAGTTCATCACGCAGGTGGCGGATGCCTTGATGCCCATCTTGTGCTCAATGGAGCCGCAGGACAGGGAGTTGTTCCCTCCCAGGGAACCATCGGCGTTGACCATTACCTTGGGCACCAGGAACAGGGAGATGCCTTTCGGACCCGCCGGGGCGTCCGGCAGCTTGGCCAGTACCAGGTGGATGATGTTCTCGGTCAGGTCGTGCTCACCGCCGGTGATGAAAATCTTGGTACCGGTGATCTTGTAGCTGCCGTCGGCCTGGGGTTCGGCCTTGGTGCGGATGATGCCGAGGTCGGTGCCGGCATGGGGTTCGGTCAGGCACATGGAGCCAGCCCAGACACCCGCGTACATGTTCGGCAGGTACTTTTCCTTCAGCTCTTCGCTGGCGTGGGCGTTGATCGACAGGCAGGCGCCGGCGGTCAGCATCGGGTACAGGCCGAAGGAGAGGTTGGCCGAGTTGACCATCTCTTCGACCTGGGCGGAGATCACCTTGGGCATGCCCATGCCACCGAAGACGGGGTCGCCACCCACGCCGACCCAGCCGCCTTCGGCGTAGGTCTTGTAGGCCTCGGGGAAACCGGCCGGGGTGCTCACGGCACCGTCCTTCCACTGGCAGCCTTCTTCGTCGCCGCTGCGGTTCAGCGGGGCGATGACGCCGCCGGTAACCTTGCCGGCTTCTTCCAGGATGGCGGAAGCGGTATCGACATCGACCACTTCGGCCAGGGCGGGCAGTTCGGCCCAGAGCTTGGACACCTCGAAGACTTCATTGAGGACGAAGCGCATATCGCGCAGGGGCGCTTTGTAGTCAGCCATGTGCAAACCTCGCAAACACTCTACAGGTGGCCGGGTTGGCCGGTTTCACGGATAGACCGGAAGTGTACATGACCAACTTTTTGGAGACATAGTGTCATTTAGTGACCATATATTCACTCGCGGTCACTTCGCTATCCAGAATGGAAAAGGCCCGCACGGGGCGGGCCTCAAGCCGTTCATCGGTGCTTACAAGTAGAAATGCTCGGCCGGCAGCCCCATCAGGCAGTCGCTGCCTGCCTCCACTGCCGCACGATGGGCTTCGGTGCGCGGCAGCAGGCGCTTGAAGTAGAAGTCGCAGGTCACCAGCTTGGTCTGGTAGTAGGCGCTGTCGCCCTCGCCTGCCTGCAACTTGGCATCGGCCACCAGGGCCATGCGCAGCCAGAAGTAGGCCAGGGTGATGTAGCCGGAATACATCAGGTAATCCAGCGCAGCGGCACCCACCTCGTCCGGGTTTTTCATGGCGGCCATGCCGACCTGCTGGGTCAACTCGCCCCACTGCTGGTTGAGGCGCGCCAGTTCGGACGCATAGACCTTGAGACGCGGATGCTCGGCCTGGGCCTGGCAGAGTTTGTGGATCAGCTTGGTGAAGCCACGCAGCAACTTGCCCTGGCTGCCCAGCACCTTGCGGCCGAGCAGGTCCAGCGCCTGGATGCCGTTGGTGCCTTCGTAGATGGGGGCGATGCGGCAGTCGCGCACCAGCTGTTCCATGCCCCATTCGCGGATGTACCCGTGTCCACCGAATACCTGCATGCCGAGGTTGGTGGCTTCCAGCCCGGATTCGGTCATGAAGGCCTTGCAGATGGGAGTCAGGAATGCGAGCAGATTGTCGGCTTCCTCGCGGGCGGCGGCATCCTCGCTGCGGTGAGCGATGTCCAGTTGCTGGGCAGTGAAGTAGGCCAGGGCGCGGTTGCCTTCGTTGAAGGCCTTCATGGTCAACAGCATGCGGCGCACGTCGGGGTGCACGATGATCGGGTCGGCGGCCTTGTCCGGCGCCTTGGGTCCGGTGAGGGCGCGCATCTGCAGGCGGTCGTTGGCGTAGCGCACGGCCCCCTGGTAGCTGGCTTCGCCGAGGCAGAGGCCCTGCATGCCGGTGCCGAGGCGGGCGTGGTTCATCATGGTGAACATGCAGTTCAGGCCCTTGTTGGCTTCGCCAATGAGGTAGCCGGTGGCGCCGTCGAAGTTCATCACGCAAGTGGCCGAGGCCTTGATCCCCATCTTGTGTTCGATGGAGCCGCAGGACACGGCATTGCGCGCGCCCACGCCCTCTCCGGCGGGGAGGAATTTAGGCACGATGAACAGGGAGATGCCCTTGGTGCCGGCTGGTGCGTCGGGCAACTTGGCCAGCACCAGGTGGATGATGTTCTCGCTCATATCGTGTTCGCCGGCGGAGATGAAGATCTTGGTGCCGGAGATCGCGTAGCTGCCGTCGGCCTGCGGCACGGCGCGGGTCTTGATGATGCCGAGGTCAGTGCCGCAGTGGGGCTCGGTGAGGCACATGGTGCCGGTCCAGCGGCCTTCGGTGAGGCGGGTCAGGTAGGTCTGTTTCTGTTCTTCACTGCCGTGGGCATGGATGGCCGACATGGCGCCGTGGGTCAGGCCCGGGTACATGGCCCAGGACTGGTTGGCCGAGGCGACCATCTCGCTGATGATCAATCCGAGGGAATGGGGCAGGCCCTGGCCACCGTAGGCCGGGTCTGCCGCCAGACCGTTCCAACCACCTTCGACGTACTGGGCGAAGGCTTCCTTGAAGCCCTTGGGCGTAGTCACCACGCCGTCCCGCCACTGACACTCCTCTTCGTCGCCGGAGCGGTTGATCGGCGAGAGCACCTGCTCGCAGAACTTGGCACCTTCTTCGAGGATGGCGGCGACCATGTCCGGGGTGGCATCACTGGCGTTCAGGGCCGCGTAGGTGGCCGGGTAATCGAAGACTTCGTCGGTGAGGAAGCGGATGTCGCGCAGGGGGGCCTTGTATTCGGGCATGGCAGGTTCTCCTTGAAAGGGGCAGCACTCGAACCATCGACCCTACTGTTCCTCCATGACACCCACAACGACGCTGCCGCTGCTGAATGCAGCGTCATAACCGGGCGTATCAGCCAGTCGCCCGCTTCACCCGCACCGCCCCCCGACGGTTCTCACCATGGCGGAAGACCCGGTTGCGACCTGCGCTCTTGGCGCTGTAGAGCGCCTGGTCGGCGGCCTTGATCACCTCTTCCGGGGTGCGCTGCTCGGCGTCGCGCCCAGCCACGCCGATGCTGATGGTCACCGATACGGTCTGCCCGCTCGGAGCACCGCGTCTAGCCCTACCGGTTTCGTCATTCTTCGGTCGGCTACCCTGGTCACGCAGGTGCATCTGATACTGCTCGATGGCCTGGCGCACGGCTTCCAGGTGGGGCATGCAATCCTCCACCGACTTGCCAGGGAAGAGGATGGTGAACTCCTCGCCGCCATAACGGTAAGCCTTGCCGCCGCCGCCCACCTTGCGCAGCCGGCTGGCCACCAGGCGCAGCACCTGGTCACCGACGTCGTGGCCATAGGTGTCGTTGAATTTCTTGAAGTGGTCGACATCGGTCATCGCCAGCACGTAGTTACGCCCGAGACGCCGCAGCCGCTCATTCAGGGCGCGGCGGCCGGGCAGACCGGTGAGCTCGTCGCGGAAGGCCATCTGGTACGCCTCATGGGCCACCGAAGCGGTCAGGGCAAGCATCACCATACTGCTCATCACATGCAGGGCGTGGGGCAGCAGGAATGCCTTGGGCAGCATCCACAGCAGGCCGGCCAGTCCCAGCAACTGCGCGGCATGCTGCGGTCGCGGCTGGCGCAGGTAGTTGACCAGCAGGGATACCAGGGCCACGACGAATGCGAGATACGCGAGCTGCACCAGGGTCATCCAGCTGCCGTGCAGCAGCGGCCAGTGAACCTTGACGATGAAGCCCAGTACGACGTCCGGGTAGCTGTTGCCAAGAGCCACCACCACACCGAGCACCGCGATCAGCACAGCACCTCGGGCGACGAAGTCCTGCAGCAAATGGGTGCGCTCCTCCCAGCAGCCATACAGGCCGTAGAGCATGGGCAGCAGCAGGCTGGCCAGGTGGAACACGAGCCCGGCGTCTTCCCGCACCACGCGCTCGGCCTGGTAGTAATCGACCTGGGTATCCAACTGGTAGTACGCGAGGTAGACCACCAGCAGCAGCGCCACCTGGCGCACCCGCCCGTAGGCCGAGCAGAAGGCGCCGCCCAGTAGGAGGAGCAAGGTGGGCAGCACGTTGAAGAGTGAGGTGAAGAACTCGCTCATTCCCGACAGCGAGCCCGCCACTCCGCCCCCGATCACCAGCAACAAGGGAGGCAGGAAATGACTGGGGCGATAGGACGCACGAGGCCGCACGGGATCTGATCCTGGGATTCGAAAGACGGGAAAAATCGAGATGGCGATATGATTGCACAGGTACGAAAAGCAAGCACGGGGGCCGGTGCGAAGTCCTCCACAACCCGGCGGTTGGGGCACGCCGGAAACGAAAAAGCCCGCCGAAACGGCGGGCTCTTCGTGTTGCGCTGAACCTTAGTAACCCAGGTCGAAGTCTTCTTCGGCCATGTCCATCAGGTTGCTGGCACCGGACAGCATGGTTTCTACATGGGTACGGGTACGCGGCAGGATGCGCTTGAAGTAGAAGCGCGCGGTCTGCAGCTTGGCCTTGTAGAAGGCGGCATCGCCTTCGCCGGCAGCCAGTTTCTCGGCAGCCAGGCGAGCCATGTCGGCCCAGAAGTAAGCCAGGCAGGCGTAGCCGGAGTACATCAGGTAGTCCACCGAAGCGGCACCGACTTCCTCGCGGTCCTTCATGGCGGCCATGCCGACCTTCATGGTCAGTTCGCCCCACTCCTTGTTCAGCTTGGCCAGCGGCTCGACGAACTCCTTCACGGATTCGTTGGCTTCATTGGCCTGGCAGAACTTGTGCACGATCTTGGTGAAGCCCTTGAGCGCTTCGCCCTGGGTCATCAGGATCTTGCGGCCCAGCAGGTCGAGCGCCTGAACGCCGGTGGTGCCTTCGTACATCATCGAGATACGGCAGTCGCGCAGGTTCTGCTCCATGCCCCACTCGCTGATGAAGCCGTGACCACCGTAGATCTGCATGCCGTGGGAAGCGGACTCGAAGCCCACTTCGGTCATGAAGGCCTTGGCGATGGGGGTCAGGAAGGCCAGCAGGCCGTCAGCAGCTTTCTTCTGCTCTTCGTCCTGACTGTACTTGACGATGTCTACCTGCTTGGCGGTGAAGTAGACCATGGCGCGGTTGCCTTCGGCGAAGGCCTTCATGGTCAGCAGCATGCGACGCACGTCCGGGTGGACGATGATCGGGTCGGCCGCCTTCTCCGGCGCTTTCGGGCCGGTCAGGGAACGCATCTGCAGACGCTCGCGAGCGTACTTGATACCACCCTGGAAACCGATCTCGGCGTGGGCCAGGCCTTGCAGCGCAGTACCCAGGCGAGCGGTGTTCATGAAGGTGAACATGCAGTTCAGGCCTTTGTTCGCCGGGCCGATCAGGTAACCGGTAGCGCCGTCGAAGTTCATCACGCAGGTTGCGTTGCCGTGGATGCCCATCTTGTGCTCGATGGAACCGCAGGAAACGGCGTTGCGCTCACCGGCCGAACCATCGGCGTTCGGCATGAACTTCGGAACGATGAACAGGGAAATACCCTTGGTGCCGGCCGGGGCATCAGGCAGGCGGGCCAGGACGATATGGACGATGTTGTCGGCCATGTCGTGTTCACCGGCGGAGATGAAGATCTTGGTGCCGGAGACTTTGTAGGAACCATCAGCCTGGGGCTCGGCCTTGGTGCGCAGCATGCCCAGGTCAGTACCGCAGTGCGGCTCGGTCAGGCACATGGTGCCGGTCCACTCGCCGGATACCAGCTTGGTCAGGTAGGTGTGCTTCTGCTCGTCGGTCCCGTGGGCGGACAGGGTGTTCATCGCGCCGTGGGACAGACCGGGGTACATGCCCCAGGACCAGTTGGCCTCGCCAACCATCTCGCTGATAGCCAGGCCCAGGGATTCCGGCAGGCCTTGACCGCCGTGGTCGACGTCATGGGCCAGGCTCGGCCAGCCGCCTTCGACGAACTGCTTGTAGGCTTCCTTGAAACCAGTCGGGGTCTTAACACCGGACTCGCTCCAGGTGCAACCTTCGGTGTCACCCACACGGTTCAGCGGAGCGATTACCTGCTCACAGAACTTGGCACCCTCTTCGAGGATGGCGTCGACCATGTCCGGGGTAGCGTCCTGGCAGCCAGGCAGGCTCTGATAGTGCGCTTCGTAGCCGAGCAGCTCGTCACGAACGAAGCGGATATCACGCAAGGGGGCCTTGTAATCAGGCATAGCGGTAAACCTCTGCAGTGGGTTCCTGGTTCAGCTGACCGGAGCGCCGGTCGCTAACGGCATCTTGTGGTGATTGCGGGAACAATCAAACAGGCGTTTGAAACATACGTTTATGCCAAAACCTTGTCAAGCGCTCCGCCGGACCGGTCGGTCACGCCCCCCCTGGCAGGCAGCACGAAGCCCTGCCTTCAGACAGTAAAGATCAAGAAACAGCGCAGCAGCGCTGGATGGGCGAAGGGCGAGAAGAATGCGAAAGGGCCACGAGAAGTGGCCCTTGAGAGGTCAGGCGAAAGTATCGATCAGGCTGCCAATCATCTGGTCGGTGGCCTTGGCGACCATGCTGCCAGCCTCTGCCTGGACCTTGCCGGCCTCCAGGGCGAGCAGGATGGTGGTGAGGTCGGCTGGCTGCTGAGCACCCTCGCCGCTGACTGTGTTGCTGGCTATTTCACTGGCTGCCTGCTGGATCATGCGCTGGCCGGACTGAATCGCGCCAAGACCGGCGCTAAAGCCACTACCCTGGATTTCCATGTCGGATACCGAAGCTCGGAGGGAGATGCCCGCAATTGAAGCAGCCCGTCGCGCGCTGCGCAATCAGCGCGGGACGAATGTGCCCAGCGGCGACAGGTCGAGATGGCGCGCCACCTCGGCCGGGGTCGCTTCGTCCAGGCGGGGCACTCGGCCCAGGCAGGGTGCTGGCAGTCGCTCGGCCAGGGTGGCGAGATTCTCGGCCAGGCGCGAGGTCTGCGGATCGACCACATTGGCTACCCAGCCTGCGAGAGTCAGGCCATCGCGCAGAATGGCCTCGGCAGTCAGTACCGCATGGTTGATGCAGCCCAGGCGCACTCCGACGACCAGGATCACCGGCAACCCAAGGGCAATCGGAAGGTCAGAGAGGTTGGCGGAACCCGCCAACGGAACGCGCCAGCCGCCAGCACCTTCCACCAGGCTGAAATCAGCGCCCCCGGCCAGCACCCTGCGCACTGGTGCCGTCAGCGAATCAACATCCAGCACGACACCCGCTTCACGTGCTGCGAGGTGCGGGGCGATGGCTGGAGCGAAGGCCAGCGGGTTGACCTCCTCGTAGGTCAGCGGCAACGAACACTCTCGCAGCAACGCCAGGGCATCGCTGTTGCGCAGGCCGTCAGGGGTCTCTTCACAACCGGACGCGACCGGCTTGGCAGCCGCAGTGGACAGGCCCTGCATCCGCGCAGCGTGAAGCAGGCCGGTCGCGATGGTGGTCTTGCCGATCTCGGTGTCGGTGCCGGTGACGAAGTAAGCCGCCGCCATGTCAGTCTTCCTTTTTCAGTACGCCGTAGACCACTTGGTACGTGGCCGGTAGGCCCTGGTGCTGGCGGAAGCGCTCGTAGGCCTCCACCAGCGCGAGGATGCGCGCCCGCCCGGTTAGGCCACCCGGCCGGCCGGGGTTGAGATTGTGCGCGCCAAGGGCCTTGAGTTCGTGGGTCAGGGTGCGCAGGTCGGCGTAGTGCAGCACCTGGGGTTCGCTGCCCAGGTCCAGCGGCAGCAGGCCGCTGGCGGCACAGAGGTCCTGGTAGTCCTCCAGACGACGGAAGCGATTGACGTGGACGAAGCCGTCCACGGCCTGCCAGCTGTCGCGCAGTTCCTGCAAGGTGCCGACGCACAGGCTGCTGAAGGCGAACACGCCACCCGGCTGCAATACGCGGCGCGCTTCGGCGAGCACGGCGGCGAAGTCAGCGCACCACTGCACGGCGAGGCTGGAGAAAATCAGTTGCTGGGTTCCACTGGCCAATGGCAGATGCTCGGCGTCCCCGGCAATAAAGCGCCGGGCGCCACCCAGAGGACGGGCATGACGCAACATGCCCTCGGCGATATCCACCGCCAGGCCATCGCTCTCCGGGAAACGTCCAGCCAAGGCCCGTGAGAAGTAGCCGGTGCCGCAGCCCAGGTCGAGCCAATGTTGCGGCACGAACCTTTCCGGTAGTCGACGCAACAGTTCGTTGCCGACCGCCCGTTGCAAGGCGGCGACGCTGTCGTAGCTATCTGCAGCACGAGAAAAGGAAGCCGCCACCTGGCGCTTGTCCGGCAGATGACCTTCGGCTTCTTCGGCGGCGATTCGCGCGTCAGACATCGTCACCCTCGCGCATGAATCGGAGGATGGCCGCTGCGACCTCATCGGGTCCTTCCAGCGGCAGACCGTGACTGGCGTCGTCGACCACCTGGACTTCCAGGTCGGGAAGCCACTCCAGCAGCGCGGCGGCGGCCGTAGCTGGCACCAGCGCATCGCGCCCGCCAAACAGGTGCAGTTGCGGACCACCGTAGCCCTGGACGGCCGCGCGGATATCCAGCACGTCCAGCAGACGCAGGCCGGCATCCAGCACCTTGGGCTCGGTGGGCACCTGGGTGACCTGCAGCTGCCGCGCCAGGGTACGGGCATCCCGCGCGCCCTGGGCCACCAGCATGGTGAAGCGCCTCAGGGTCTGTACGTGATCGAGGCGGCAGGCCTCGTGGAAGGCCGCGAAGACTTCCTGGGACATGGCACACGGCCAATCATCACGGTCGCGAAAACTCATGTTGCTGCACAGGCCGATCAGCCCTCGGCAGGCGTCGCCACGACGTGCAGCCAGTTGCGCGGCCAGCATGCCGCCGAGGGACCAACCCGCGAGCCAGCAGTCCTGGGGCAAGCGGGCGTCCAGCTCGTCCAGCCAGGCGCCGGCCTGCTCCAGGGCGGGCAACGGCTCGACCTCCACCAGCAGGTGCGGCGCGCGCTCCAGCAAGGCATCACGCAGGGGCTCCAGGGCGGCCGGGCCGATAGCCCAGCCCGGCAGCAGAATCAGGCGTTCACGCATCAAGGGCGTCCTCCTTCGCCAGGGTTGCCCAGCATTCGGCCAGGGCACTCAGCAAGGATTCAAGCTGCTCTTCCGTGTGGACGGCGGAGAACGTGATACGCAGCCGCGCGCTACCCGCTGGCACGGTGGGCGGGCGAATGGCGCCGACCAGGATGCCGCGCTCGCGCAGCAGGGCCGATAGCTTCATCGCACGGGCGCTGTCGCCGATGAGGATGGGCTGGATGGGCGTCGGGCTGTCCATCAGGGTCAAGCCGATTTCGGCCGCGCCTTCACGAAAGCGACGGATCAGCTTGTCCAGGTGTTCGCGGCGCCAGCTCTCGCGCTGCAGCAGCTCCAGGCTCTTCAGCGTGGCACAGGCCACGGCCGGCGGTTGGCTGGTGGTGTAGATGTAGGGACGGGCGAACTGGATCAGGTTTTCGATCAGCTCCTCGCTGCCAGCGACGAAGGCGCCGGCGGTGCCGAAGGCCTTGCCCAGGGTGCCCACCAGCACCTGCACATCGTCCTGGCCGAGGCCGAAATGCTCGACAATGCCGCCGCCAGTGGCGCCAAGGGGACCGAAGCCGTGGGCGTCATCCACCATCACCCAGGCGCCACGGGCCTTGGCCGCAGCGCATATGGCGGGCAGCTCGGCCAGGTCGCCGTCCATGCTGAACACGCCGTCGGTGACCACCAGCGTGTTGCCCTCGGCTTTTTCCAGGCGGCTGGCCAGGCTGTCGACATCGTTGTGCAGGTACCGCGAGAAACGCGCACCGGAGAGCAGGCCGGCATCCAGCAGGGACGCATGATTGAGGCGGTCTTCCAGCACCGTATCGCCCTTGCCCAGCAGCGCGGTCACCGCGCCCAGGTTGGCCATGTAGCCGGTGGAGAACAGCAGCGCACGAGGGCGGCCGGTGAACTCGGCCAAGGCCAGTTCCAGCTCGTGGTGCGGGCCGCTATGACCGATCACCAGGTGCGAGGCACCGCCACCGGCACCCCACTTCTCCGCGCCATCGCGCAGCGCACGGACCACCTCGGGATGGTTGGCCAGGCCCAGGTAGTCGTTGGAACAGAAGGCCAGCATTCGCCGGCCATCCACCACAACTTCGGGCCCTTGTGGGCTCTCCAGCAGCGGGCGCTGACGATAGAGGTTGTCCGCATGGCGGGCGGCAAGACGCGAGGCGAGATCAAAAGGCATGGGCGGTTCGGTTGCTCGTAGGCGCCAGCTTGCTGGCGAACCTGCAGGAGCCGCCCTCGCGAGCAAGCTCGCTCCTACAGGGGTCGTTGACGCGGTGTCAGGCGGATGCAGCGTCGTAGAACAGCTGCGAATCGCGTTGTTCCACCAGAGCCTGCTCGATGGCAGCCTGGTGCACTTCGTCGGCGTGCTCTTCACGCTCTTCCGGCTTGATACCCAGGCGAGCGAACAGCTGCATGTCCTTCTCCGCCTGCGGGTTCTTGGTGGTCAGCAGCTTCTCCCCGTAGAAGATCGAGTTGGCGCCAGCCATGAAGGCCAGTGCCTGCATCTGCTCGTTCATTTGTTCGCGACCGGCGGACAGGCGCACGTGGGACTTCGGCATCATGATGCGGGCGACCGCCAGGGTGCGGATGAAATCGAACGGGTCGACGTCTTTCTCTTCCGCCAACGGGGTGCCCTTCACTTTCACCAGCATGTTGATCGGCACCGATTCCGGGTGCTCCGGCAGGTTGGCCAGCTGGATCAGCAGGCCGGCGCGGTCGGCCACCGACTCACCCATGCCGAGGATGCCGCCGGAGCAGATCTTCATCCCCGCCTCACGCACGTAGGCCAGGGTCTGCAGACGCTCGCTGTAGGTGCGGGTGGTGATGATGTTGCCGTAGTACTCCGGCGAGGTGTCCAGGTTGTGGTTGTAGTAGTCGAGGCCGGCTTCGGCCAAAGACTGGGTTTGCTCCTGGGTCAGCTTGCCGAGGGTCATGCAGGTTTCCAGGCCGAGCTTCTTCACGCCTTTGACCATTTCCAGCACGTAGGGCATGTCCTTGGCGGACGGGTGCTTCCACGCGGCGCCCATGCAGAAGCGGGTCGAGCCGATGGCCTTGGCCTCGGCAGCGGCCTCGAGGACCTTCTGCACTTCCATCAGTTTTTCCTTGTCCAGGCCAGTGTTGTAATGGCCGGACTGCGGGCAGTACTTGCAGTCTTCCGGGCAGGCGCCGGTCTTGATCGACAGCAGGGTGGAAACCTGTACCCGATTCGGGTCGAAATGCGCGCGGTGGACGGTCTGGGCCTGGAACAGCAGGTCGTTGAACGGCTGCTCGAACAGAGCCTTCACCTCGGCGAGGGACCAGTCGTGACGGGTAGCGATGGATGCGGTTGCACTCATGGAGGTTTCCTTCGACGCTTGTGCGGCGCCTCTTGTCAGGGATACCCGGACGTGGAGTCCGGGAATTCAGGCTTAGGGCATCATAAGTTGAGCTGTGACGCTGTCAACCACAAACTGGACACAGGTTTACATCTGATCATTTATTGATCAAATCAATTTCATGGCCGTCTACTGGTCGGCAAGTCCTCTGGCCAGGACGGATCCCCCCGTCCGGCGCAGCCGCAGCGCGGCAGCGTAGACGCCCGCCGAAACCAGGAAGGTCAAGGGCGCCGAGAACGACTGCAGTACGCCACCGGCCTGCATCAGCGCGAAGCCCAGCAGCACGCCGCTGAACCAGGCGGCCAGCCCGCCGACATTCAGGTTGGGGGAGTCGGTCACCTCGGCCGCACCCTTGCCGAGTATGTGCGCCAGCGCCACGCCGACCCAGGCCACCACGAACACCCCCTGCCAGGCCAGCGCCTTGAGCAGCCAGGCGAAGACATCCGCCAGCATCAGGCCGTAGACCACCGCCCCCACCACCAGGGCCCAGACCAGCCGCGAATGGCGCAGACGCAGCAGCTCGCCGAAGAAGGCCTGCATGTTCACCGTGGCCAGATAGTAGTTGGCGGTATTGATCCGCGTCTGGGTCACCCAGACGAACAGCAGGCCCCAGATGCCCATGAGCTGGAGGATGGCCAGCACCACCGTCACTTCGCTCAGCTCGCCCTGGCGCGGAATGCTCGCCGCGAGATAGATGCCGGCCATGCCGTTGAGCAGGAAGGTCACCAGGTAGAAGGGCATGCCGAAATTCCAGCGGCCGTGGTAGCGGGCATCTTCCGGCTTGCCGAAACGGGCGTAGTCGAAGGTGAACATCATTAGCACCCACACGCCCATGTAGGCGGTGAAGCAATCCCACCAGCCGGTGGCCGCAGGCGCGGCCGGGCCGAAGTCCAGCCACTGCGGCTGGTAGCCGTATTCGCCAATGGACAGCGCCACGGCGGCCAGCAGGCCGAACAGGTAGAAGGGCAGCAGCACGCCGTTGAACTTGTCCAGCCAGTTCTGAACGCTGCCGAAGATCAGCGGCACGCTGTAGAGCACCACCAGCAGCGCCGCCACGGGGTAGGAAATCGAGGGGTAGAGGTGGTTGAACGCCACGGCGATCACCGAGCCCTCGAAGACTGCGTAGTAGATCGCCGTGGAGAAGAAGATCAGCGTCGCCAGGGAGGCGCCGAGGCGGCCGAACAGCAGGCGGGAAAACAGCGCCACCGACAGGCCGCTGCGCACGGCGAAGCGGCTGATCAGCGCATTGATCACGCCGTAGCAGACCACCGAGAGCAGCATGCCGATGATCGCGTTGCGCGCGCCATAGGCCAGTGCCAGCGAGGCGCCGACCACGATGTAGAACATGGCGCTGCACACGGCCCACCAGGCCATGGTCAGCGAAAGCTTGCCCATGCGGGCGTCGAGCGGGACGGGTTGGGTGGAAAGGTCGATGTCTTGTTCTTGTTTCGACAGGCTTGCCATCTTGGTTTCTCCGCAAGATGAAATCCGGGATTTGCGCCAGCAGGGGACCGCGACGGCCCCCTGCGCACAGGGAGCCACCGGTCGTATCGACGCGTCTGTTGTTATTCAGGCAAGAAAGAAGCGCTTGAGGCGTTCCAGTTGCTGGTTGTACTGGCGTCGGGCGGCCAGACCCTCCTCCAGGGAGATGGCGACGAAGCGCGCGCGCTGGTTCGGCTGCATCTGCGCGATCAGGTTGAGGTCAGGGCTGATCACCGTGCCGATCATCGCGTAGCCGCCGCCGGATACCGCGTCCCGGTGCAGGACAATGGGTTCCAGCCCGCCGGGCACCTGGATCGAGCCGATGGGGTAGCAGGCGTCGACGATGTTCGACGGATCGGAGCCGGCGCCGAAAGGCTGCTCGCGCGGTTCGAACTCCAGCGGCGTGCCGCCCTTGAAGCGATAGCCGGTGCGGTCGGCCTCCGAGCCCACGGTCCAGGTATCGGCGAAGAATTGCTCCGCCGCGCGGGCGGTGAGGCGATGGTGGTAGAGGCCCGGCACCACGCGCAGGGTAACCTCCCCGCCCAGCTCGATCTGCAGCGAGCGCGGCAGGGCCAGGCCTTCGCGATCCTGCGCGGACGGCCGGCCCAGCGGCAGCTCGTCGCCGGCCACCAGGCGCCGGCCGTGGAATCCGCCGATGGCGCCCAGGCCATAGGTGGAGCGGCTGCCAAGCACTTCCGGCACGTCGATGCCGCCGTCGATGGCCACGTAGCCGCGGGCCCCGGCCTTGATGTAGTCGAAGCCCAGCACCTGGCCGGCACGGACGCGGAAGGCGGTATCCAGCGGCATTTCGGCGCCATCCAGGCGCGGCGTCATGTGCGCGCCGCAGACCGCCACCAGGGCGTCGCGCTGGAACTCCAGTTGCGGGCCGAGCAGCGTGCATTCGAGCAGCGCGGCGGTCGCCGGGTTGCCCACCAGCAGGTTCGCTGCGCGCAGGGCGTACTGGTCGAGCGCCCCCGAGGGCGGGATGCCCTGGTGGTAATGGCCTTCGCGGCCGGCGTCCTGCACCGAGGTGGCGAGGCCGGGTTTCTGCACCTTAATCGACATGGAGCACCTCCTGCAGGCGCTGCTTGCAGCCTTGCGGGTCCTGGATGAATGCATCCAGGTCGAAGCTGACCGGACGGATGCGCAACTGGAAGGTTCCCGCCTCGACCTCGGCCACGGCCTGGTCGTAGGCGGCGCGGTCGATGGGCTTGAACTGGACGATGTCGCCGGAGCGGAAGAACACCATGGAGTCCTTCAGGTAGCCCAGGCTCTGTTGCGGGTCGTAGATGGGCGCCGGGGTGACGCCGAACATCTGGTAGCCGCCGGCGCCGCGTACCGAGTAGATGCAGCCGAAGCAGCCGCCGTGGCCGAGGGTCAGCTTCGGCGTGTCGGTACGCGGGCGCAGGTATTTGGGCACCTGCAGTTGCTGCTCGCGCTCGACCATCTGGTACATGAAGGGCAGCCCGGCGACGAAGCCGACCATGGAGACGAACCAGGGCGAGCCGCTGTGGGCCTCGATGAACGCCTGCACGTCGGCAAAGCCGTTGACCTTGGCCGCGTACTCCAGGTCGGTGGAGGACGGGTCCTGGTGGCGGTCACGGAAGCGCATCAGCGTTTCATGGGTCCAGGGATCGTTGTAGAGCACCGGAATCTCGATGATCCGCGTCTGGATGCTGCGCTCGGCCGTGGCCTGGGCTTCCAGTTCGCGGACTTTTTCCAGCAGCGCCTCGGGGGCGATTTGGTCGGGGTTGAAGCGGATCTGGAAGGAGGCGTTGGCCAGGCAGATGTCGAGCACGCCGGGCAGCGCCTGCTGCTCGACGGCGCGGGTGATCGCCATGCCGCGGAAGAAGGCTTCCAGCGACATGGACTCGGACACTTCGGCGAACAGGTGCTCGTCGCCGCCGAAGCTGTAGCGCACAGGTGCTGCGTTCATCTCAAGCCTCCGGGGCGGCGGGCGCCAGCAGAGCGGCCCGTTCGGCGAGCCAGGGTTCCAGGGTGCCGGTGTCGAACTGGCCATCGCGCACGGCCGGGTCGGCGAGCAGCAAGCGGTGCAGCGGCAGAGTGGTCGCCATGCCGGTGAGGCGGGTGGCGTCCAGCGCCGCTTCAGCGCGGGCGAAGGCCTCGGCGCGGTCGCCGCCATGTACCACCAGCTTGGCCAGCAGCGAGTCGTAGTAGGCCGGCACGCGGTAGCCCTCGAACAGGTGGCTTTCCACGCGGATACCTTCGCCCTGGGGCCAGGCCAGTTGCTCCACCAGACCGGGGCTGGGGAAGAAGTTGCGCGCCGGGTCTTCGGCGTTGATGCGCATCTCCAGCGCCGCGCCCTGGATGCGGATGTCCTCCTGGCGCAGCGAGAGCGGCTCGCCACCGGCGATGCGCAGCATCCACTGCACCAGGTCGATGCCGGTGATCATCTCGCTGATCGGGTGCTCGACCTGGATGCGGGTGTTCATCTCGATGAAGAAGAATTCGCCGCTGTGGGAATCGAACAGGTATTCCAGGGTGCCGGCACCGCAGTAACCGATGTCGCGGGCCAGGCGCACGGCGCTGTCGCACAGGGCCTGGCGCTGTTCGGCGCTGAGGGCGGGCGATGGCGCCTCCTCGAAGACCTTCTGCCGGCGGCGCTGCAGCGAGCACTCGCGCTCGAACAGGTGCACCGCGTGCTGGCCGTCGCCGAGGATCTGCACCTCGATGTGCCGCGCCTGGCGAATGAAGCGCTCCAGGTACACGGCGCCCGAACCGAAGGCGGCCTGGGCTTCGCGCTGGGCCAGGGGGAACTCGCGGGACAGTTCGGCGGCATCGTGGGCGATGCGGATACCGCGCCCACCGCCGCCGGCGGAAGCCTTGATCAGCAGCGGGTAGCCCACCGTCTCGGCACAGGCCAGGGCTGCGGCGAGGTCATCGAGTTCGCCCGGGGAGCCCGGCACCACCGGCACGCCGGCGGCCTGGGCGGTGCGCCGCGCTTCGGCCTTGTCGCCCATGCGGCGGATGGTGTCGGCATCCGGGCCGACGAAGATCAGCCCCGCCTCGACCACCGCCTGTGCGAAGGCCGCATTCTCGGAGAGAAAGCCATAACCCGGGTGAATGGCATTGGCGCCACTGTCCCGCGCTGCCTGCAGCAGGGCCTCGGCGTTCAGGTAGCTCTTGTCGGCGCGGGCCGGCCCGATGATCCGCACCTCGTCGGCCAGGTGCGCCGGCAGCGATTCGGCGTCCGCCTCGCTGCACGCCGCCACGGTGGGAATGCCCAGGGCCTGGGCCGCGCGGATGATGCGCACGGCGATCTCGCCGCGGTTGGCCACCAGCAG
The DNA here is from genome assembly GCF_038440135.1 of Pseudomonas sp. OTU5201. Classification (NCBI taxonomy): domain Bacteria; kingdom Pseudomonadati; phylum Pseudomonadota; class Gammaproteobacteria; order Pseudomonadales; family Pseudomonadaceae; genus Pseudomonas; species Pseudomonas sp. OTU5201. The sequence goes on from NZ_JASATC010000008.1 coordinate 111,354, forward strand.
TTTGTGGATGGAGTTGCTCATCGCCCTGCCCTCACGCGTCGGTTTCGATGACGGCCAGCAATTGCCCCGGCTCGACGGGGTCGCCGTCCTCGACGTGGAACGCCAGCACGCGGCCGCCCTGGTCGGCGGTCAGTTCGGAGAACTGCTTCATCACCTCCACCAGGCCGATCACGGCGCCAGCCTGCACGGTGTCGCCGGCACTGGCGTAGTTGTCGGCATCCGGGCTCGGCTTGCGGTAGAAGGTGCCCGGCAAGGGCGAAAGCACATGGAACTCGGCCATATCTGATCCTCTTGTAATCATTGTCTAGGCAGGCGAAGTAGGGGGTTCAGCGCGGCGCCCGGACGGCGATGCCAGCCGCGTCGAGGCGGGCACGGGTGCGCTGGACCAGGGCCAGGGCCCCGGGGGTGTCGCTGTGGATGCACACCGACTCGAAGGCGATCGGGATGTCCTGGCCATCCACCGTGCGCACCACGCCTTCCTGGCAGGCACGCAGGACCTTGTCGGCCACTTGCTCCGGGTCCAGCGCGGTGACCCGGCGGATGAACACGATGGAACCGGAGGCGTCGTAGTCGCGGTCGGCATAGAACTCGCGCACCACCGGCTGGCCCAGTTCGCGGGCGATGCGGCAGGTGGCCGAGCCGTCCATGCAGAACAGCAGCAGCTCGGGGTCAAGGCGGCGCAGGGTTTCGACGAACAGGCGCGCCGCGCCTTCGTCGCGCGCCAGGTGCATGTAAAGCGCGCCGTGGGGCTTGATGTGCTGCAAGGGCATGCCCTGCAGGCGGGCGAATTCGCGCAGCGCACCGAGCTGGTAGAGCATGTCGTTGACCAGTTCCTGGGCCGGCGCATTGATGTGCCGGCGGCCGAAGCCCACCAGGTCGCGGAAGCCCGGGTGGGCGCCGATGGCCACGCCATGGCGCTGGGCCAGTTCGACGGTGCGCAGCATGGTGTTGGGATCTCCGGCGTGGAAGCCGGTGGCGATGTTGGCGGTGCTGATCAGCGGCATGATCGCTTCGTCGACGCCATCGCCAATGGTCCATGGGCCAAATCCTTCACCCATGTCGGAATTGAGGTCGACCTCGGTCATCGCGTGTTGCCTCTTGTTGTCGGATGTCGATGGAGCCGACGTTAAAAGGCACCCCAGGTATTGGGAAGATTTATTATTCGATAGACTGAGTTCTGAAAAATCGATACCCCCAGGCAGGTCTCTACCATGGCATTCACCCTGCGCCAGGTCCGTTATTTCGTCGCCACCGCCGAGGTCGGGCAGATCTCCCAGGCGGCCATCCACCTGAGCATTTCCCAGTCGGCGGTCACCAGCGCCATCCAGGAACTGGAGGGCCTGCTCGGCGTCAGCCTGTTCATCCGCTCGCCCCAGGGCATGACCCTCACCGACAGCGGCCGGCATTTCCTCAACCACGCCTACTCCATCCTGCGCAGCGTCGAGGACGCGCTGAAAAGCCCGCTGCCGGACACCAGCATCGAGGGCAGCCTGAGCGTGGCGGCCAGCTACACGGTGATGGGCTACTTCCTGCCCTACCACCTGCAGCGCCTGGCGCAGTGGTACCCCGGCATCCAGCTGAACCTGTACGAGCAGGAGCGCGAAACCATCGAGCGCAGTCTGCTGGACGGCACGCTGGACATGGCCGTGGTGCTGACCGCCAACCTGCAGCACCCGGACATCGCCGCCGAAACCCTGTTCAGCTCGGAACGGCGGCTCTGGCTGCCCAACCGCCACCCGCTCAGCGAACGGCCCTCGGTCGGCCTGGCGGACGTCGCCCGCGAACCCTTCATCCTGCTGACGGTGGACGAGGCCGACCAGACCGCCCTGCGCTACTGGGAGGCAAGCGACCTGCAGCCGACGGTGATCCTGCGTACCAGCTCGGTGGAGGCGGTGCGCAGCATGGTGGCCAACGGCACGGGCGTGGCCATCCTCTCCGACCTGGTGTACCGCCCTTGGTCGCTGGAGGGCCGGCGCATCGAAACCCTGTCGCTGACCGACCCCGTCCCGCCGATGAGCGTGGGGCTGGCCTGGCGCCGCGACCTGGAGTTCAGCGAACCGATGAAAGCCTTCCGCGAATATTTCCGGCACTCTTTCCTCGCCCCGCAACTGAGCAGTTCGCGGCGCTGAACCCATGCCGACCGGCGGGTTCAAACCATCAGCCTGACGCTCAAGGAGCACCACACCACCATGCGTACCGAAGGATTTTTCGAGTGGCTCGGCCGGATCATAGGCTCTGTCATCCGCTTCATCGTCGACCTGCTGTCCGGCGTGCTGGGCGGCATCGGCCAGGCCATCGATGACTTTCTCAACGGCCTGGCACGGGCCATCGGCATGGACGTGTCCTTCTTCAGCCTGATCCTGCTGCTCGTCGGGCTGCTGCTGCTCTACGGTGGCGTCCGCGCCTTCATCCGCAAGTCCATCATCGGCGGCCTGGTCCTGACCTTTCTCGGCCTGGTGGTGATGAGCTGGCTGATCGCCTGAATCCTGTCCCAGGGAGGGGACCATGCTTTCCTTGCTCACCCGGTTGCGGCCGGCCTGGCTTCGCCACACACCCACCTGCCAGCTTTGTCGCGCGCCGGGCAGCGACCTGGCCATCTGCGCAGGCTGCGAGACCGAACTGCCCTGGCTCAGCGGACATTGCATCGTCTGCGCCCTGCCCTTGCCCACCCATGGCCTGCCCTGCGGTGAGTGCCTGAAACAGTCACCGCCCTTCACGCGGGTCGAGGCGCCTTGGCGCTACGGCTTCCCCGTGGACAGCCTGATCACCCGTTTCAAGCACCAGGGCCGCTGGCCCCTGGGCCGCTTGCTGGGGGAATTGCTCGCCCGCCACCTGGAGCACGCATTCCATGAAGGACTGCCCCGTCCCGACGCCCTGCTACCGGTTCCCCTGAGCGCACCACGCCTGCGCCAGCGTGGCTTCAACCAGGCACAGATGTTGGCGCGCTGGCTGGGCAACGAACTCTGCCTTCCAGTGCAAGACGGCTGGCTACAACGCATCGAGGACGGCCCACCCCAGCAGGGCCTGGATGCTGCCGCCCGGCGCCGCAACCTGCGCCGAGCCTTCGCGTTGCCCTCGTGGGTAGAAGTGAAAGGCCTGCACCTGGCCTTGGTGGACGACGTGCTGACCACCGGCACCACTGCACATGTCCTCGCTCGACTATTGAAGCGCGCCGGCGCAACTCGGGTGGACGTCTACTGCCTGGCACGCACGCCCCGGCCGGGGGACTCCTGAAGGCTTGACGCAGAGCACGGGCGGGAGCAGCCTGCGCGCCAGATCCCCCGACGAACCCGTCCGTTCATGAGCCTGACCAACGCCCTCACCCAGCAACTCACTCGTCGCCCGCAGCGCCTGGCGCTGCTGGAACAGATCGCCGTACAAGGCTCCATCACCCGCGCCGCAAAAGCCGCAGGCCTGAGCTACAAGGCGGCGTGGGATGCCATCGACGAACTGAACAACCTCGCCGAAAAGCCCCTGGTGGAGCGCACCGTAGGCGGCAAGGGCGGTGGTGGTGCTCGACTGTCCGCCGAGGGTGTACGCCTGCTGGCCCTCTACAAGCGCCTGGAAAGCCTGCAGGCGCGCCTGCTGGAATGTGCCGAAAGCGAGCAGGACCTGGAGCTGCTGGGTCGCCTGATGCTGCGCACCAGCGCACGCAACCAACTGAGCGGCCGAGTGCTCGGCATCGAATCCAGGGGGCGCAACGATCTGGTGAGTATCGAACTGGCCGGCGGTCCCTGCCTCTTGGCGCAGATCACCCACGACAGCACCGAAAAGCTGGAACTGGCGCCAGGCCGCAGCGTGGTGGCACTGATCAAGGCGGGCTGGCTGCGGCTGCAGCACATATCAGAACTGGCAGATGACGCACTGAACCAGCTGCAGGGCCGGATCGAAGAAATCCTCGACGCGGCCGACAGCCCCAGCGAAGTGCGCATCGCCCTGGCCAGCGGTCAAACGCTCTGCGCCCTGGTCGAGCCCGAACGTCTGGCGCAACTCGGCCTCAAGGCAGGCAACAGCGTGCGCGCTCAGTTTGCGCCCGGTCAGGTGCTGCTCGGCACCGCGCTCTGAGGCCCGTCAACCGTACGCTGCGCGATCATTGGGGATAGACTGGGCGCCTGACTGCCGGAGCTGCCCATGTCCCACCCCTTCGATGACCTCACACCCGACCTGGTACTGGACGCTGTGGAAAGCCTCGGCTTCCTCAGCGATATGCGCATCCTCGCGCTGAACAGCTACGAGAACCGCGTTTACCAAGTGGGCATCGAGGACGCCGAGCCACTGATTGCCAAGTTCTATCGACCGCAGCGCTGGAGCGACGAAGCGATTCTCGAAGAGCACACGTTCAGCGCCGAACTGGCCGAATGCGAAGTGCCGGTAGTAGCGCCGCTGCAACGCGACGGAAAGAGCCTGTTCGAGCACGCCGGCTTCCGCTTCGCCCTGTTCCCCCGTCGCGGCGGCCGCGCACCGGAGCCGGGCAACCTCGACCAGCTCTACCGCCTTGGCCAGTTGCTCGGTCGCCTGCACGCCGTCGGCAGCACCCGCCCTTTCGAGCACCGCGAAACCCTGGCGGTGGACAACTTCGGCCACCAGTCACTGGCGACCCTGTTGGAAGGCGGTTTCATTCCCCGCAGCCTGCTGCCGGCCTATGAGTCGGTCGCCCGTGATCTGCTAAAGCGCCTCGACACGTTGTTCGCCGAAGTGCGCTACCAACCGATTCGCATGCATGGTGATTGCCACCCCGGCAACCTGCTGTGCCGTGACGACGTCTTCCATGTGGTGGACCTCGATGATTGCCGCATGGGTCCGGCAGTACAGGATCTGTGGATGATGCTGGCGGGGGATCGTCAGGAACGCCTCGGCCAGCTCTCCGAGTTGATGGACGGCTACCAGGAGTTCCACGACTTCGACCGCCGCGAGCTGCCGCTGATCGAAGGTCTGCGCGCCCTGCGTCTGATGCACCACAGCGCCTGGATCGCCCGCCGCTGGGACGACCCGGCCTTCCCCATGCACTTCTCCTGGTTCGGCAGCGAACGCTATTGGGGCGATCAGATCCTCACCCTGCGCGAACAAATGTCGGCGCTGGACGAAGAACCGCTAAAGCTGTTCTGAACCTGTCGCCTCTACAAGGAGCAGCGCTCGCCAGCTGCCGTAAAGAACGCCTTACGCGTTTCGCTTGCACAGCCTTGTGGAAAAACCTGAGCACACAGACAAGCCACGACGTCGCCCACTAGAATGTCGCACCACTCGTTAGCTGCCTAAGCAAGGACATTCCATGGCAACCGCCGACCCGCGTCGCGGGTATATCCTGGGGCTTACCGCCTACGTCATCTGGGGCCTCTTTCCGCTCTACTTCAAAGCCATCCAGAGCGTTCCGGCGCTGGAGATCATCGTTCACCGTGCGCTGTGGTCGGCCCTCTTCGGCGCCGCACTGCTGTTGGTCTGGAAGCACCCGGGCTGGTTGCGCGAGCTGCGCGAGAACCCCAAGCGCTTTGGCGTACTGGCCGCCAGCGGCATGCTGATCGCCGGCAACTGGCTGGTCTACGTATGGGCGGTGAACAACGGACGGATGCTGGAAGCCAGCCTGGGCTATTACATCAACCCACTGATCAACGTACTGCTGGGAATGCTGATTCTCGGCGAGCGCTTGCGTCGCCTGCAGTGGATCGCCGTGCTGCTGGCGGCCATCGGCGTGGCCCAGCAGATCTGGCAGGTAGGGGCGCTGCCCTGGGTCTCCCTGACCCTGGCGCTGACGTTCGGCTTCTATGGACTGATCCGCAAGCAGGCTCCGGTGGCGGCCCTGCCCGGGCTGGTCGTGGAAACCTGGCTGCTGCTGCCCCTGGCCGTCGGCTGGTTGCTGCTGACCCCGAGCGCGGCCTCCTCCCAGGCGAGCTTCTGGTCAACACCCGAGGCGCTCTGGCTGATCGCGGCGGGCCCCATCACCCTGGTGCCCCTGGTGTGTTTCAACGCCGCCGCCCGCCACCTGCCCTACACCACCCTGGGTTTTCTCCAGTACCTGGCGCCGACCCTGGTGATGCTGCAAGCGATCTTCCTCTTCGGCGAGCACTTCGACCCCAGCAAGCTGCTGGCTTTCTGCTTTATCTGGGCCGGCCTGGCCATCTACAGCGTCGACGCCTGGCTGACCCTGCGGCGCAACAGCTGATCGCCAGGGTGGAAATCCGTGTCGCGGATTTCCACCCGATTGACGCTCATTTTTCCTGGTGGAGATTCAGCTCAACCATCAGGTCATCGGCCAAGGTTTCCAGCTTGGCCTGCAACACATCCAGGGACAGGGTCAGGGGCACCGCCAGCACGGCCTCAGCGTGGAACAGCGGTTCACTGCTCATGGGTGCCGGCACCACCTCGGTGATCAGGCTTTCCAGGTTGACGCCCAATTCGGCCAGCAGCCGGGTGATGTCCCGGACGATGCCCGGCCGGTCATTGCCCACCAGATCCAGCAGGATCGGCTTCCAGGTGCAGGACGGCTCGATGCCACTCTGCGCCAGCATCACACGGATGCCGTGGGCGCTGAGGCCTTGCAGCCCTTCTACCAGTTCGTCGTAACCCTCGGCCGGCACCGCTACCCGCAAGATCCCGGCGAACTGCCCGGCCATGCGCGACATACGGCTTTCCAGCCAGTTGCCACCATGGGCGGCGATGCACTGCGCGACGCGCTCCACCAGCCCGGGCTGGTCCGCTGCAATGACGGTAAGTACCAGATGATCCACGCTCGACTCCTTATGTTGGCAACCGGCGCCGGGCTTCAGGCCAGGCTCAGCCAGTAGGTATAGAAGACCTCATCGCGCACGTAGCCCAGACGCTCGTAGAGCGCCTGACCGGCGAGGTTGGTCTTCGCGGTTTCCAGCTGGATGCCGCAGGCGCCGGTCGCTAAGGCATGGGCACGGGCGGCGTTCATCAGGTCCTCCCCCACGCCCTGACGCCGGGCAGTGGGCACTACATAAAGATCGCTCAACAACCAGGCCGGTGCCAGCGCCAGCGACGAGAGAAAGGGATAGAGCTGGGTAAAGCCCAGGGGCGCGCCGTCGACACCGCGGGCGATGAGCAGCGTCGAGTCAGCGCGATCCAGGCGCTGTTCGAGGAAAGCGCGGACCTCCGCCAGGGGTCTGGGCACCTGATAGAACTCCAGATAGCCGGAGAAGAGCCGAGTCAGATCATCAAGATCGCTGAACGTGGCGGCATATACGGACATGTAAGGACTCCCGGGCGAATTCGCAGGAGTATAGGAAAGCCCCGGACAACCCGCGCAGCATCTCGTGCGACGGCCTGTCGCAGTTCCATCGAATAATGAATCGTGTACATTTTTCAGATTTAGCTGGAACAATGTGCCAGTTTTTTGAGAACATTCTGCCCGCCGTTGTGACCGTAACGCAGCTTTTAGTCGCATAGCGACGCGACCCCACTGATTTTCACAACGGCTTCATGTAGTATGCCGCGCTTCGGACTACAAGAAGGGAGACCCCCAGTCCGAACGGATATTGAGCAGAGTGAGGCAAGCAATGACTGAGCGCGTTCAAGTCGGTGGCCTTCAGGTCGCCAGAGTCCTGTTCGACTTCGTGAACAACGAAGCCATCCCCGGAACCGGCATTGCCGCCGACACGTTCTGGGCCGGTGTGGAAGCCGTCATCAACGACCTGGCTCCGAAGAACAAAGCCCTCCTCGCCAAACGCGATGAACTGCAGGCCAAGATCGACGCCTGGCACCAGGCACGTACCGGTCAGGCTCACGATGCCGTGGCCTACAAGGCGTTCCTCCAGGAGATCGGCTACCTGCTGCCGGAACCGGCCGATTTCCAGGCCACTACCCAGAATGTCGACGAAGAAATCGCCACCATGGCCGGCCCGCAGCTGGTCGTGCCGGTGATGAACGCTCGCTTCGCCCTGAACGCGGCCAACGCCCGCTGGGGCTCGCTGTACGATGCGCTGTATGGCACCGATGCCATCAGCGAAGAAGGCGGCGCCGAAAAGGGCAAGGGCTACAACAAGGTTCGCGGTGACAAGGTGATCGCCTTCGCCCGCGCCTTCCTCGACGAAGCCGCGCCGCTGGAAGGTGCCTCCCACGTCGACGCCACCGCTTACATCGTCAAGAACGGCCGGCTGGCCGTGACCCTGAAGAACGGCAACGAAGTCGGCCTGAAGAATGCCGCTCAGTTCATCGCCTTCCAGGGCGAAGCTGCCAAGCCCACCGCCGTTCTGCTGAAGAACAACGGTCTGCACTTCGAAATCCAGATCGACCCGAGCAGCGCCATCGGCCAGACCGACGCCGCCGGTGTGAAGGACGTGCTGATGGAGTCCGCGCTGACCACCATCATGGACTGCGAAGACTCCGTCGCCGCCGTCGATGCCGACGACAAGGTCGTGGTCTACCGCAACTGGCTGGGCCTGATGAAGGGCGACCTGGCTGAAACCGTCAGCAAGGGCGGCCAGACCTTCACCCGCACCATGAACCCGGACCGCGCCTACACCAAGGCCGATGGCTCCGAGCTGACCCTGCACGGCCGCTCCCTGCTGTTCGTGCGCAACGTCGGCCATCTGATGACCAACCCGGCCATCCTCGACGCCGCTGGCAACGAAGTACCCGAAGGTATCCAGGACGGCCTGTTCACAGGCCTGATCGCCCTGCACAACCTGAAGGGCAACACCAGCCGCAAGAACACCCGCACCGGCTCGATGTACATCGTCAAGCCGAAGATGCACGGTCCGGAAGAAGTAGCCTTCGCCACCGAAATCTTCAGCCGCGTAGAAGACGTGCTGGGCATGCCTCGCAACACCATGAAAGTCGGCATCATGGACGAGGAGCGCCGTACCACCATCAACCTCAAGGCCTGCATCAAGGCTGCCGCCGAGCGCGTGGTGTTCATCAACACCGGCTTCCTCGACCGTACCGGTGACGAAATCCACACCTCCATGGAAGCCGGCGCCATGGTGCGCAAGGGCGCCATGAAGACCGAGAAGTGGATCGGTTCCTACGAGAACAACAACGTCGACGTCGGCCTGGCTACCGGCCTGCAGGGCAAGGCGCAGATCGGTAAGGGCATGTGGGCCATGCCGGACCTGATGGCCGCCATGCTCGAGCAGAAGATCGGCCACCCGCTGGCCGGCGCCAACACCGCCTGGGTACCGTCACCGACCGCCGCCACCCTGCACGCGCTGCACTACCACAAGGTCGACGTATTCGCTCGTCAGGCCGAACTGGCCAAGCGCACCCCGGCTTCGGTGGACGACATCCTGACCATCCCGCTGGCGCCGAATACCAACTGGAGCCAGGAAGAGATCCAGAACGAACTGGACAACAACGCCCAAGGCATCCTCGGCTATGTGGTGCGCTGGATCGACCAGGGCGTCGGCTGCTCCAAGGTGCCGGACATCAACGATGTCGGCCTGATGGAAGACCGCGCCACCCTGCGTATCTCCAGCCAGCTGCTGGCCAACTGGCTGCGCCACGGCGTGGTCAGCCAGGCGCAGATCGTCGAGAGCCTGGAGCGCATGGCCTCGGTGGTCGACCGCCAGAATGCCAACGACCCGCTTTACCGCCCAATGGCGCCGAACTTCGCCGACAACGTGGCCTTCCAGGCCGCGCTGGAGCTGGTGGTAGAGGGCACCAAGCAGCCTAACGGCTATACCGAGCCGGTCCTGCACCGTCGTCGCCGCGAGTTCAAGGCGAAGAACGGTCTCTAAGACCTGCCCATGAAAAACCGCCCCTCGGGGCGGTTTTTCTTTTTGGGGAAGTCGGCTTGATTCGCCAGGCACAAAAAAACCGCCTGTCCCTGGCGGTTTCTTCAGGCGCTTTTCAGCGCAATGATCTTCGCTTTGGTTTTCGCTTTCGCCGGTCTGGGACGCACCTCGGGTGGCGGGGCCTTGGGTTCGGGCGGGGTGCCGATCTCGTTGCGCACCAGGTTGGAGAGACGGCTCATGTCCACCGGCTTGAGCAGGAAATCCACTACCTTCATGTGCATCGCCTCGATGGCATCCTGCACGTCGGCATCGCCGGAAATGATGATGACCGGCAGGGTCGCCCGGGCCGACTGGCGCACCTGACGCACCAGTTCGAGGCCGCTGCCGCACTGCATGTGCAGTTCGGTGATCATCAGGCCGATCGAAGGACGGGTGACCAGCAGCGCCAGCGCCTGCTCGCCGCTGTCGGCGGTGATGCAGGGGATGCCTTTCGCGACGAGTTCGTCGGCCAGGGCGTCGCGCCCGGCCTCGTCGTCGTCCACCAGCAGAACACTGGGCGGCGCACTGGGTACGCGCATGATTTCTTCAAGCGCTTGCAGCTCGGCTTCGCTCAGCAGGTCACCGTAACTCATGGGGTCGTCCTCGATAGGGGCCTCCCTGGCAGGCCCAACTCCCCTCACTAGTAGCTTTAGCACGGGGCACGCAGGTCCGATGCGCAAAATGCACGCAAGTTCCCGTGCAGAATGCGGCATCCGCCGAACGGTAGCGGCCTACCCGTTTTTCCGACGACCTGCTTGCCTGCCTTTAGACTTACGTCCAATTTGTGTCCCCCGTTGCCACGCGCAGCATGGTTCCTCTAACAAGAACAGCAGGCATCAGCATGAACAAGGCAGACGCCTTCGCCCACGCAGGCAAACAAGCGGTGATGCAGAACATCCACGGCACCGTGGAGTTCCTGCAGAAGTATCCCCCGTTCAACCAGATGGAAAGCGCCCACCTCGCCTTCCTCGTCGAGCACTGCCTCTTGCGCTTCTATGCTGCTGGCGACGCCATCATCAAGCCCCAGGACGGGCCGGTGGAGCACTTCTACATCGTCAAGCAAGGCCGCGTGGTGGGTGAACGCCCGCACTCGGCCCGGCGCGGCACTGAAACCACTTTTGAGATCGCCAGCGGTGAGTGCTTCCCGCTGGCCGCCCTGCTCGGCGAGCGCGCTACCCGCACCGAACACCTGGCCGGCGAAGACACCTTCTGCCTGCTGCTGGGCAAGGCCGCCTTCGTCAAGCTGTTCGCCCTCTCCAACCCCTTCCGCGACTTCGCCCTGCGCGGAGTCAGCAGCCTGCTCGACCAGGTCAACCAGCAGGTGCAGCTACGCGCGGTGGAAACCCTCGGCGCCCAGTATTCCCTGGACACCCGCCTGGGCGAACTGGCGGTGCGCCAGCCGATCGCCTGCCTGCCGGAACTGCCCCTGCGCGACGCCGTGCGGCTGATGCACGAACAGCAGGTAGGCAGCATCGTGATCGTCGACACCCGGCAACGACCGCAGGGCATCTTCACCCTGCGCGACCTGCGCCGGGTGATCGCCGACGCCAGCGCCGACCTCACCCAGCCCATCGCGGTAGTCATGACCCAGACGCCCTTCCACCTGCCGCCGGAAGCCAGTGCCTTCGACGCCGCCCTGGCAATGACCGAACGACACATCGCCCACGTCTGCGTGGTCGGCGGCGAGCGCTTGCTGGGGGTGGTCTCCGAGCGCGACCTCTTTTCCTTGCAGCGGGTCGACCTGGTGCACCTGGCGCGCACCATTCGCCACGCTGGCCGCGTTGAGACCCTGGCCGCCCTGCGCGGCGAGATTCAGCGTCTGGTCGACAACATGCTCGCCCACGGTGCCAGTTCGACCCAGATCACTCGCATCATCACCCTGCTCAACGACCACACCGTGTGCCGCGTGATCGAGCTGACGATCGAAGAGATGGGCGACCCGGGCATTCCCTTCACTTGGCTCTGCTTTGGTAGCGAAGGGCGCTCCGAACAGACCCTGCACACCGACCAGGACAACGGCATCCTCTTCGAGGCGGTCGACGCAGTGGACGCGGCCGCCATTCGCGGGCGCCTGCTGCCGCTGGCCGAACGCATCAACCAATACCTCGCCCAGTGCGGATTCGAGCTGTGCAAGGGCGGCATCATGGCCGGCAACCCGCAACTCTGCCTGTCACGCAGCGAATGGAGTCGGCGCTTCGCCAGCTTCGTCCGCGAGGCGACGCCGGAGAACCTCTTGGGCTCGTCCATCTATTTCGACCTACGCGCCGTCTGGGGCCCCACTGAGGGCTGCGAGGCGCTGCAGCGGGAGCTACTGGTAATGGTCGCCGATAACAGCCTGTTCCAGCGCATGCTGGCCGACACCGCCCTGCGCCAGCGCCCGCCGGTGGGGCGATTCCGGGATTTCGTGGTGGCCCGCAAAGGCGCTGAGAAAGATACCCTCGACCTCAAGGTGCAAGGCCTTACGCCTTTCGTCGACGGCGCCCGGCTGCTTGCGCTGGCCCATGGCATCAGCGCCTGCGGCACCCTGGAGCGCCTGCGCCAACTGGTGGAGCGCGAAGTGGTGGACGCCCAGGATGGCGCTGCCTATGAAGAGGCCTACCACTTCATCCAGCAGACCCGCATGCAGCAGCACCAGCAACAGGCGCGGCAGGGGCTGCCCTACTCCAACCGGCTCGATCCGGACACACTCAACCACCTGGACCGGCGCATCCTGCGCGAGTCCTTTCGTCAGGCCCAACGCCTGCAATCCAGCCTGGCGCTACGTTATCAACTATGAACGGTTTCCCCTGGTTCTCCCGCCGCACGCCCCTGGCCCCGGACATCGCCGCCCGTCGCGATGGCCTCCCCGATCCCCAGCCCCTGGACGAACGCCCCCTGCGTCAGCAGCGCTTCGTAGTGCTGGACCTGGAAACCAGCGGCCTGAACATGAGTCGTGATCTGGTGCTGTCCATCGGCGCAGTGAGCATTGACGACGGCGCCATCGACCTCGGCAACCAGTTCGAATGCACGCTGCAGCGCGACACCGGCAAGCTCAACGCCAGCGTGCTGATTCATGGCATCGCACCGAGCGAACTGGCCGCCGGCGTGGAACCGGCCGAAGCCCTGCTGAGTTTCATGGAGTTTCTCGGCGACAGCCCGCTGCTGGCCTTCCACGCCACCTTCGACCAGCGCATGTTGAGCCGCGCCCTCAAGCAGGACCTCGACCACAGGCTGCGCCACTGCTTTCTGGATATCGCCGAGCTGGCGCCCATGCTCTGCCCCGAATCCGGCATCCGCAATGGCGGCCTGGACCAGTGGGTGGAGTACTTCGGCCTGCATGTACAACAACGCCACAACGCCAGCGCCGATGCCCTGGTGACCGCCGAGATCGCCCTGATTCTCTTCAGCCGCGCCTGCCGCCAGGGCCTGGAAACCCCGGCGGCACTGGCCTCCGCTCTCGCTCGTTGGCAGCGCCGGCAACATGCACCTGCGCTCTGAGGCGAGAGTCCCGCCCAAAGCGCCACCCCGCCTGCCCGGCAGCATTCCAATGCGGTATAACTGCGCCAATGCACCGCTGCAAACGCCGAGGAATCCGCATGAGCGCCAGCCAGACCCTGTTCTTCTCCCCCACTTCCCCGTACGTCCGCAAGGTCATGGTGCTGCTGCATGAAACCGGTCAGCTCGACGCGGTCAGCCTGCACGGCGTGACCCTGACCCCGGTGAACCCCAGCGAGGAGGTGAACGAACACAACCCCGCGGGCAAGATCCCCGCCCTGCAACTGGCTGACGGCAGCGTGTTGCACGACAGCCGGGTGATCCTCGACTACTTCGACCACCAGCATGGCGGCGAGCCGCTGATCCCCCGCGAAGGTGCGACGCGCTGGCGGCGTCTGACCCTGGCCTCCCTGGCCGACGCGGTGCTGGATGCCGCCATTCTCGTGCGCTACGAAACCTTCCTGCGCCCCGAAGACAAACGCTGGGACGATTGGGTCATGGGCCAATGCAGCAAGATCGATCGCGCCCTGGAAACCTTTGAGCAATCCGCCGACGAGTTGGACGAACGCTTCGACGTGGCAGCCATCAGTGCCGCCTGCGCACTGGGCTACCTGGACTTCCGCATGCCCGACCTCAACTGGCGCCGAGACTGCCCGAAGCTGGCGGCCTGGTACTCAGCCGTCAACCAGCGCCCTTCGCTGCAGGCGACCGCGCCAGCGACCTGATACCTTGCGCGGAGGCGGCAGACAGGCGCTGAACAGCCTGTCCAACTCCGCTGCCAGTTTGGCACCCCGTTCTTGATCCTCGCGCAGCCCCAACAGCTTCATTGCAGAACTCCCGCACGCCGGTACCAGAGCCAGAAGAAGCCCGTCGCCATCAGCAGCGCGCCCTGCCCCAGTGCCGCACAGAGCTCGAGAAAAGAACGCACTGCCGGGTTGTGGGCGGCGTCCAGCACGCCGGTCAGCCCTTGCCAGAAGCTATCCGGCAGCAGCCACAGGGCGAGGCCCGCCAGAGGCTTTCCGGTGAACAGCCAGAGGTCGATGAAGCCGAAGGCGCCGGCGAACATCAGGCCGCCCAGGACCAGCACCGAAATCAACAGGCCGAGCAGGAAGCAGCCGCCGAATTGCATCAGTACGTGCATGACCGTCCTCCTCAGTTGCCGCTGGCCGACGGGGCGCGGCCAATACCGTACCAGTCCAGCTTGCGGGTCAGCACCATCACGCAGGCGAGCAGGCCGAACACCAGCAGCGAACCCATCAGCAGCGCGTAGTCCTCGGCGCTGAGCAAGCCGTAGAGCATCCCGTAGAGGGCAGCCAGGCCCAGGGTGAAGCCGCCACCGCGCATCCAGCTGTGCAGCACATGGCTGACATAGAACCCCACCAACGCCACGCAGGCGGACGCCGAGACGGCGTAAGCCAGTGCGAACTCCAGGTGCTCGGAGAGCGACAACAGCAGCAAGTAGAAAAACGCCAGGGCCAGGCCCACCAGGCCGTATTGCACGGGGTGCACCGCCAGGCGCTTGAGCACTTCCACCAGGAAGAAACCGGCGAAAGTCAGGGCGACGAACAGCAGGGCGTACTTGATCGCGCGGTCGGTCTTCAGGTACTGGTCCACCGGATCGACGAAGCTCACGCCGAAATCCCGCGAGTATAAGGCGTTGCACTGCTCCTCGCCGACGCACTCGGCTAGGGCCTCCTGCAGGTTGGTGGCGAAGAAGCTGGTCTGCCAGGTCGCGGAAAAGCCTTGGGCGCTGATGCTGCGCTCACTGGGCAGGAACTCGCCGATGAAGCTCGGGTGCGGCCAGGTCGAGCTCAACTCTACCCGCGAATCACGCCCCACCGGTGTCACGCTCAGGCTGGAAGTACCTTGCAGCTTGAGATCGAAGGCGAAGTCGAGGCTCTGTGGAACCCCGGCCTGCAGGGCGGCCAACGGCACATGCACGCCGCCATTGAGCACGCGGTCGCCACTGCCCGGCTGGAAGTCCAGGGACTGGCCGTTCAGGCGCAGCTTCAGGGCGTTGCCGATGCCGCGGATATCACTGATGCCCACCGCCAGGAAGGGCTGCTCGAAGCGGTAGTCCGCCAGGTCCTCGCCAATACCGTAGTTGGCCGGCACCAGGATCTGTCCGCTGATCTGGCTGTCGCTCTTGTACAGCCGCGCCTTGTAGATGCCACGCGCGCGCAGCTCGGTGTCGACGCTGCCGGTCAGGTTGAAGCGCTCGGGGAGAAAGTACAGACGGCTGCTCACCTCACGCTCTTCCAAGTGGCGTTGGCCGGTCTGCTCATAGGTTTTCCACTCACGCACAGTGCGCTTGAACGGCACCACCAGGATCGGCCCGGTGATCCGCTGGCTGTAGCTGGAACTCTGGGCGATGTTGGCCAACACACCATCGCGCGCCACCTGGCGCTCGCTGATCAGGCCGTCGATCAGCATCAGCGGGATCATCAACAACAGCATCAACAGGGCGATGGTGCCCAGCTTGAATCCGAGGCTTCGGGTCATGGCGACTCTCCTTGTGTCGGGATGGGGAGAGTCTGGGGAGCGGTTGAGGTGGGGTTATGGGGGATGTGTGGAATTTGTGTGGGGATTGGGTGGGTTTCACTTTTCCTGTGGGGGCGAATTCATTCGCGATGCAGGACGCAGTCCTGCCGATTGCCTTGCAGGGGGCAGCTGCGCTGCCCATAGCGAATGAATTCGCCCCCACAAGATAGGCATCGCCCGGCGAAAGGGCCTACGCCCCGCGAATGTACTGCTCCAGATGCTGGATCAGGCTTTCCTGTTCCGCGGTTATGTCGCGCACCAGATCGCGGATGGAGAGCAGGCCCACCAGCTTCCCGTCCTGCAGCACCGGCAGGTGGCGCAGGTTCTTCTCGGTCATCAGTTGCATGCAGTACTGGTTGCTGTCACGCGGGGTCACCACGAAAAGGTTGGAGGTCATCACCTCTTCGATGGTGGTGGCGTAGGCAGAGCGCTCCAGGGCCGCGACGCGGCGTACGAAGTCACGCTCGGTGACGATGCCTACCAATTCGCCGCCCTGCATCACCACCAACGCGCCGATGTCTTTCTCGGCCATCAGCAGGGCGGCCTCCAGAACGGTGGTGGTGGGATCGACACTGAACAGCTGGGTGTGGGATTTGGCTCTGAGAATTTCGGCGACTGTTTTCATCCGGCAGCTCCTGAAGGGCCTGTGTTTTTTGTAGTCGAAGCTCGGCGCTGTGCATAAGAGCCGCATCAAGAATCAAGCCAAAACCTGGTTACAGGGTGATAACGCCCGCCGAAAGTGTGGGCGCCCCTTGGTCAATTTATAGCCGATAGCGGAAGCGGCTGACGCTGCCGGGCGGCGGCCGCGTGTCAATCCGCGACGGCGGGAAGTCGCAGGCAGGCCAGAACGCCGTTATCGGTATTCCGCACCAGGAGTTCGCCGCCGTGGAGTTCGGCGACTTCCTGCACGAAATTGAGGCCGAGGCCGGTGCTCTTGCGCCCCGTAGCGGGGCGCGGCAGGGAATAGAACCGCTCGGTGAGCCGCGGCAAGGCGAACTCGGGGATGGGCTCGCCCTGATTGAAAAACCGGAGTTCCAGCGAGGCACCTTGTGGCGCCGCGTCCAGCCGCAGCAGGCCACCGGGCGTGGTGAAGTCGAGGGCGTTGTCCAGCAGGTTGGCCAGCGCCTGGCTGATCAGGAAGCGCTCTCCCACCGCGCACAATTCCGGTGCAACGAGGTTATCAACCTTGAGCGCCGCCGCCTCGATGCGTGCCGCCTGGGCCTGCAGCAGCGCGTCGACGAGCTCGCGCAACGGCACCGGAACCCGCTCCTCCAGGCCCTGGCGCTGCTCCACCTGGGCCAGGTTGAGCAGGCGCTCGATCAGTTGCTGCAAGCGTGCGCCCTCGTTGCCGATGTTGGCCACGAAACGCTGCCGCTGCTCCGCCGGCATCTCGCCCTCCAGCAACTCGGCGGCACCACGGATCGCGGCCAGGGGGCTCTTCAATTCGTGTGTCAGCGTGTGTACGTATCGCTCGACGTACGCCTTGCCTTCCAGTTGGGTGCGCATGCGCTCCACCGCCGCCGCCAATTGCCGCAGCTCGCCCCCGCTCATGGCCGGCAGTTCTGCGCGCTGCCCCTCGCTCACGGCCTGTGCATAGTCGCGCAGGCGGCGCAGCGACCGGCTGAGCCACCAGGAGAGCAGCCCGCCCACCAGCAGGCCGAGGCCGATCAATCCGGCACCGAGCCAGGCCAGGCGCGTCTGCGAGCGCTCGATGTAGGGCTGCAGCGAGGCGTTGGGCTTGGCTACGGAGACGACGCCGATGATCCGTTCGCCATCGCGAATCGGCGCCGCGACATACATGACTGACGAATCCGGGTCGTTCGGGTCCTCGCGGGTGGAGCGGGCGCCGTACTGGCCGCGCAGGGTCCGGTAGACGTCGTTCCAACGCGAGTAGTCCTGGCCCACGGCCGCGCCGCTGGAGTCGAGCAGCACGATGCCCTTGTCATCGGTGACGTAGATGCGGTGGTTCACCTGCGTCTTGCGCACGCCCCAGATGTCCGCACCCGGCTGTCGCTGGCCGTAGGCACGCAGCAGCTCGGGCAGACGGCCCTGGTCCAGGGTGCCGGCGCGCACCTCGTCTCGGAGGATTTCCGCCAGCAGGTTGGCCGTGTCCACCAGGGTCTCTTCGGTGGACTGGCGCACGCCGGGACGGATCTCGTCCATCACCGTGCTGAGCACGAACCAACTGGCCAGGCCGACGAAAAGGAAGTAGGCCAGGAAAATGCGAATGCCCAGCGGCATCAGGCGTGGCTCGGCGCGTAGCTGTAGCCCAGGCCGCGATGGGTCTGGATGGGTTCGGCAGCCGGCGCCACCTGGCGCAGCTTGGCGCGCAGGCTTTTTATGTGGCTGTCGATATTGCGTTCGTAGCCGGCATCGGCGGATACGCCGAGGGCGTCCAGCAGCTGTTCACGGCTGAACACGCGCTCGGGTTGCGCCAGCAGGGTCTGGAGCAAGCGGAACTCGTGCCGGGTCAACCCCAGGAGTTGGCCGTAGTAGTGGATGCGCACGCGCTCGCCGTCCACCAGGAAGGGGCCGTCGGCAACCGGCGTGGTGGTTGGGTCACGCGGCGCTGTTCGCTTGAGGATGGCGCGGACCCGCGCGGCCACTTCGCGAGGGCTGAAGGGCTTCACCACGTAGTCGTCGGCGCCGATCTCCAGCCCCACTACGCGGTCGATCTCAGCATTGCGCGCGGTAAGGAACAACACCGGCACCTCGGAGAAGCGCCGCAACGCCTTGCATAGCTCGAAGCCGCTGGTGTCCGGCAGTCCCACGTCGAGGATGACCAGGTCCACCGCCTGCTGGCGCAACAGTTCCAGCGCCGGACCGCCGAGGCTCAGCCAGGTGGTGGCGTTGCCATCGGCTTCGAGGGCGTAGATCAGGGTGTCGGCGATGGCAGCTTCATCTTCGACGATGAGGATGTGCGGCATGGGCGTCCTGGCTCATGGAAATGCGCCGACGTTGCCCCATGCCACTTGCCCCGTCAATCCGTGCCAATCAGCACTGGGGCTTGCCGGCGGTGAATTTGCGCCCCGCGTAGATCGCGGCCTTGAATTCGCGCAGGGCCTTGGCGCCGATCAGCAGCGGGTAGTTGAAGCTGGAACGGTCGGTGAGGTTCACCTCTACCGTGCGCTTGACGCCACCCAGGCACATCTCCATGTCGACTACCGGGCGCTTGGAAATCTCCGCCGAGGGTGCTTCGTCTTCGTCGCCCAGTTCGTCAGCGCGGTTCTTGATCTTGCTGATCCGCGACAGGCGATGTTCGAACAGCGTGTCATCGGCGTCCTTGGTGGCCAGGCGGAAGCGCACCCATTCCTCGCCGTCACGCTTGAAGCGCTCGATATCCTTGGCGGACAGGGACGCAGTGAGGGCGCCGGTGTCCATCTTGGCTTTCAGTGTCTGGCCGATTTCCGGCAGGCGCACATATTCGTAACGGCCGTAGAGTGTGGGTTCCTGGGCGGCGACAGCGGGTAACACCACCAGCGCAAGCAGGGCAATCAGGGGTTTCAACGCAGCATCTCCTGGTTGAGGGGTACGGTTCTGGGACTGGCCGAAGGGGAAAATGGTTCGCCGTCGACGCGCCAGCGAGTGCCCGAAGCATACTCGCCCCCTCGCGGGTGGCAAGGCTCCGGACCGCTCGTCGCATCGGCGTCGACTGGTTAAGATGGCGCGCACACCAGAGGACAAGGAGCCGAGGACCCATGCGGCCATTGCTGACCGGAATCGCCACCACCCTGCTGCTCTTGCTCAACACCCTGATCCTGATTGGCCCGATGCTGGCCATCGCCCTGCTCAAGCTGATCCTGCCAGGCCAGGCTCTGCACGATGCCTGTTCCCGCGGGGTAATGTGGGTCGCCGAAGCCTGGGCAGAGAACTGCAAGCGCATCTTCGCCCTCCTCACGCCCACCCACTGGGATATCCGTGGCGGCGAAGGGCTACGCAACGACACCTCGTACCTGGTCATCAGCAACCATCAATCCTGGGTGGACATCCCCGCGCTGGTCCAGGCGTTCAACCGCAAGGCGCCCTACTTCAAGTTCTTCCTGAAGAAGGAGCTGATCTGGGTCCCGCTCCTCGGTCTGGCCTTCTGGGCCCTCGACTACCCCTTCATGAAGCGCTACAGCAAGGCCTTCCTGGAGAAACACCCGGAGATGAAGGGCAAGGACCTGGAAATAACCCGCGCGGCCTGCGAGAAGTTCAAGCGCATGCCGGTGACCGTGGTGAACTACCTCGAAGGCACCCGCTTCACCCCCGTCAAGCACGCCCACCAGCAATCACCCTACCGCCACCTGCTCAAGCCCAAGGCGGGCGGCGTGGCCTTCGTCCTGGCCGCCCTGGGCGAGCAGCTGGATGCCGTTCTCGATGTCACCCTGGTCTACCCGGGCAACGGCGTGCCCGGCTTCTGGGCACTGCTGAGCGGCCAGGTGCCCCAGGTGATCATGGACATCCAGACCCACGAGCTGGACCCGGCCCTGTGGCAGGGCGACTACGAGAACGACGGGGAATTCCGCCAGTACGTCCAGGCCTGGGTCAGCCGGATCTGGCACGAGAAGGATGCGCGCATCGACCAGTTGCGCGCGGAATTGAACGGGTAGGCGCAAGGCCTACCCCATCGCGGTTCAGGTCGACAGGCCGTTCACCGGCGCCTGTTGCAGCGGAACCTGCTGCACAGGCGACTGCTGTACCGGCGCCTGCTGCAACCCCGGGGTTACCGGCGGAATGGTCCATTGCCACAGGCTGCCCAGGTTCTGCAGCAGCGACTCGGCCAAGCCCTGCTGACCGAGGAAGGAGAGGATCAGCGGGGCGAACCGGCCGATCAGGCCGCTATCCATGCCCAGGGAGCCGAAGGCCTGGCTGACATCCGCCATGTTGTTCATCTGCTGGCCCGCCAGCACGCCAGTCGAGTTGCCCAGCACGCCTGTGCCGCCCGCCTGCTGGCCGAGCAGGCCGCCGATGCTGCTGAGCAGGCCCTGGGTGTTCGGGTCGGTGAGCATGCCGACGCCCGGCACCGCCTGGTCCAGTTGGGCGAACTGGTCAGCCGGCAAGTTGTTGCGCGCCAGGCCGAAGAGCGCGGCGGCGCCGCCCAGGGCCTGTTCCGGGGTGATCTGCAACTGCCCGCCCAGCTGCTCAAGCATCGCAGCCGACTCCACTGGAGCGATGCCCGGCGCCTTTTCCTCCTGGCTGCCCGCACCGCTCGCGGCAGCGGCGGCGACGACATCGCCCAGGGTGACGGCGAACACCGGGCTGGCGGCCAGGCTGAGCAGGACGGCCAGGGTCAGGCTTCGGGGAGTGTGCATAGGTCGACCTCGATGAAAGATCCGCGCCGGAACACTGCGTACCGGCAGGTGAGCGGAGGCTCGTCCCTATGACTGCGGGGATCGGCCAAGCGTTCCCCACGTTTTGTCGGTTCTTCCACTTCTACATCCAGGCGCGTGCCCTGAACTAGCCTGAAAGGACCACCATTCTGGTCCCGCACCATGAGCGAAACCCGCCTTGCCGAACTCGATGCCGCCCTCCCCGGCCTGGCGCGCAAGATCCGTGTGCTGGATGCAATCGCCTGGCCGGATGGCATCGAAGACCGCTTCCTCGCCGACTGGCGCGCCGGGCGGCCGAGGCTGCCCGAGGTCGTCCTTGCCCCGAGGAACCACGGCGCAGAGATCGAGGCCCTGGAAAACCTCGCCGGCCAGTGCGACAGCGGCCATCCGGCCGGCGCCTTCCTCGCTGCCACGGCGCGCAGCTATGCCTGCGCCGGGCGCATGCTGGGGGCCATCGGCACGCCGGCCTTCACCGAGTATTCCGCGCGCCTCTACCAGCGCCCGGACCACTACTACGAACGCCAGAGGATGACGCCCCTGGACGCGGCGCGCTTCTTCCTCGACACCACCGACGCCTTGCTCGACAGCCGGCAGATACCCGCCACCGAAGCGGATATCCCGGCCGAAGACTTCGCCACCTGGATGCGCGCCGAAGTGGATGCGTTCTTCGGTCCCGGTGAAGTTCGCGTGGTGCTGGACCCGGACCTCGCGTCCAAGGCCATCGCCGGTGCCACGCGCATTCGCCTGCGCGCCTCGGCGCGCTTTTCCGACCTCGACAAGGCACAGCTCCTGCAGCACGAGGCCTTCGTCCATGTCGGCACCGCCCTGAACGGCCGGGCCCAGAAGAACCTTACCAGCCTGGCACTAGGTGCGCCGCGCACCACCTTGACCCAGGAAGGCATCGCCATGCTCGCCGAGCTGCTGACCGGCAGCATCGACATCCAGCGCCTGCGCCGCGTCGCCCTGAGGGTGGTCGCCGTGCAGCAAGCCCTGGATGGCGCGGACTTCATCGAGGTGTTCAAGGGCTTTTTGGATGCGGGCCAGTCGGAGGAAGAGTCCTTCCGCTCGACCCAGCGTGTATTCCGCGGTGCTGACGTGAATGGCGGGGGCGCCTTCACCAAGGACGCCTGCTACGTGATCGGCATGCTTGGCGTGCACACCCTGCTCAGGGTTGCGGTGCGCGACAACCGCCCGGAGCTGCTCCGCCAGCTTTTCGCCGGTCGCATGACCACCGGCGACGTCGTGACCCTGGCGCCCTTGTTCGAGTCTGGCTGGCTGCAACAACCGCGCTTCGTACCGCCCTGGGCCGCCGACCTGCGCCGTCTCGCGGCCGCGCTGGCGTTCTCGGCCTTCGTCGGGCGGATCAAGTTGGACGTTGTGGATCTGGAGCGGTTCGTGGAGCTGGAAGAGGAATGAGGTTGGGCGAGAATCACTGTAGGGGCGAATGAATTCGCCCCTACACAGATCCGCCTGTGCGATCCACTCCCTCATCCCCGCCCCCTCTGGCCACAAACAAAAAAAGGAGCCCGAAGGCTCCTTGAGGGACAGACGCCGCGGCTGTCACATCACGGCGTCGGGGGTCTTGCAGTCGATCAGGCGGCGCTGAAGGTCTTGTGCGGGTCGATGACGAATTTCTTCGGCACGCCGGCATCGAACTCGCCATAGCCGCGCGGCGCGTCGTCCAGGCTGATGACCTGCACGCCCACCACTTCGGCGATGTTGATGCGGTCCCACATGATGGCCTGCATCAGCGCGCGGTTGTACTTCATCACCGGGGTCTGGCCGGTGTGGAAGCTGTGGGACTTCGCCCAGCCAAGGCCGAAGCGGATGCTCAGGCTGCCGATCTTGGCGGCAGCATCCACCGCGCCCGGGTCTTCGGTGACGTAGAGGCCGGGAATACCGATCTTGCCGGCCACGCGGGTGATCTGCATCAGCGAGTTGAGCACGGTGGCCGGGGCCTCGTGCTTGGCGCCTTCATGGCCATGACCACGGGCCTCGAAGCCGACGCAGTCGATGGCGCAGTCCACTTCCGGCTCGCCCAGCAGCGCGGCGACCTGCTCGTGCAGCGGGGTGTCCAGGGACAGGTCGGCGATCTCGAAGCCTTGTGCCTTGGCGTGGGCCAGACGGGCGGGGTTGAGGTCACCGACGATCACCACGGCGGCGCCCAGCAGGCGGGCGGAGGCAGCCGCGGCCAGACCGACGGGGCCGGCACCGGCGACATACACGGTGCTGCCCGGGCCAACGCCGGCAGTGACCGCGCCGTGGTAGCCGGTGGGCAGGATGTCGGAGAGGCAGGTCAGGTCACGGATCTTCTCCATGGCCTTGTCGCGGTCCGGCAGCTTGAGCAGGTTGAAGTCGGCGTAGGGCACCAGCACGTACTCGGCCTGGCCGCCGGTCCAGTCGCCCATGTCGACGTAGCCGTAGGCGCCGCCGGCGCGGGCCGGGTTGACGGTGAGGCAGACGCCGGTGTGCTGTTCCTTGCAGGAGCGGCAGCGGCCGCAAGCGACGTTGAAGGGTACGGAAACCAGGTCGCCGATCTTCAGGTTTTCGACGTCGCTGCCCTTCTCGATCACCTCGCCGGTGATCTCATGGCCGAGCACGAGGCCGACCTGGGCGGTGGTACGGCCGCGCACCATGTGCTGGTCCGAGCCGCAGATGTTGGTGGAGACGACTTTCAGGATGACCCCGTGTTCGATCTTCTTGCCACGCGGGTCCTGCATTTTGGGGTAGTCGATCTTCTGGACTTCGACCTTTCCCGAACCGAGATAAACGACACCACGATTACCAGACATGCGTAATTCTCCGTTGTTGTTGTGAATACAAAGGCGCGACCGACGGCCACGCGGCCTTGCACTGGAGCTTGCGTCTGTTGCCGGAAACCGCCGGTGAAACCTGGCAGTGGCGGGTTCCGTGAAAGGGTCCGGCCATTCCCGGATTTCATCCGGGCTACGGAGCCGGGTAGCCCGGATAAAATCCGGGGAAATACGTACTCAGGCGTTTAACACCACCGTGCGGTTGGCGTTGAGGAACACGCGGCGTTCGATGTGATAGCCCACGGCTTTGGCCAGGGTCAGGCACTCGATGTCGCGGCCCTTGGCGATCAGGTCTTCGGGGTAATGCGCGTGGTCCACCGCTTCGACGCCCTGGGCGATGATCGGGCCTTCGTCCAGGTCGTTGTTGATGTAGTGCGCCGTGGCCCCCACCAGCTTCACGCCCTTCTGGTACGCCTGGTGGTAGGGCTTGGCGCCCTTGAAGCCTGGCAGCAGCGAGTGGTGGATGTTGATCGCCCAGCCATCGAGCCTTTTGCACAGCTCGGGCGACAGCACCTGCATGTAGCGGGCGAGGACTACCAGCTCGGCGCCGGTCTCCTCGATCACCTGCATCACACGGCGCTCCTGCGCGGGCTTGTCGTTGGGATCGAGGGGAAAATGGTGATAGGGAATCCCGTGCCAGCGCGCGAGCGGCTCCAGGTCCGGGTGGTTGGACACCACTGCGACCACATCCATGGCCAACTGGCCGATACGCTGGCGATAGAGCAGGTCGTTCAGGCAGTGGTCGGCCTTGGACACCATCAGCACCACCTTGGCGCGATACCCCGGCGGCGTCAGCTCCACCTGCATGTCGAAGGGCGCCAGGCGCTCAGCCAGGCCAGCGCGGAACGACTGTTCGTCGAAGTCGTCCGGCTGGCGGAACTCGACCCGGATGAAGAAGCGCGAGGACAGCCGGTCATCGAAGGAGTGGTGCTCGGTGACGTAGCAACGCTGCTCGAAGAGAAAGCGCGTCACCGCATCCACGGTACCGAGCACGCTCGGGCAGTGGGCGGTGAGAATCCAGGTATCGGGTGTGCGGCTCATATGCGGACTCCGATGTTTGTCTCCCCTCTCCCAGGGGGAGAGGGGGCTTTCCGTTTTCCCGTCAGGCCTTCACCGCCAGTCCGAACTCCGCACTGGCATCTTGCAGCCAGAGCCAGAAGTAGTCGGAGAAGCTGCGGCGGATCAGCAGTTCCCAGGTGTCTTCGCCGGTGTGGCGAATCACCAGCGAGGCCTTGGCGAAGGTGCTGCCCACGGCCTTGCCCACCGGGAAGTTGCTCGGGTGCACGTCGTAGGGGGTCGACTTCATCAGCACCTCGCGGGCTTTGGGCCCGGAAAGCTCGAGAATGGTCTGGCCGCCGCTGACGTTGACCACGGCGATGTGCTGGCCATCCAACGCCTTGCGCAGGCGCTGTTCGACCTCGAACTCCTGGCCGCTCGGCACGATCAGCAGCCACTCGTCCGGCCCCAGCCACTGCAGCGAGGTGTCGCCGCTGGCCACCAGGGTCAGGGCCACCGGCAGCTCCAGGCCGAGGGCGCTGTGCACGCCACCGGCGAAGGCCGGGTCCTTGGCGTCGCCACGGATCACCAGGTGACCGAGGAGCTTCTTCTCGCGCAGGGTCACCCCCGCGCTGCTCTTGCCCTTGCGTGCCAACTCGTCGAGGCCGGCGTGGTACAGCGGCGATTCGGCATGGGCGGCATCAGGACGCTGTTTGTAGACGTTCACGTTAGACATTCTGGCGATCCCCTTTCGGGTCATAGAACACGGAGCTGCAGATTTCGGCTTCGATCACGCTGCCATCGGCCAGCGGTGCGAACACGCGTTCGCCCATGCGCTTCAGGCCGCCCTTGACCACAGCCATGGCGAAGGAATAACCCAGGGTCGCGCTCATGTAGCTGGAGGTGACGTGGCCGACCATCTTCATCGGGATGGATTGCTTCGGATCGAACACCAGTTGGGCGCCTTCCGGCAGCACCTTGTTCGGGTCGATGGGTTTGAGGCCCACCAGTTGCTTGCGCTCTTCGCGCAGGCAGTCCTCACGGTTCATGCCGCGCCAGCCGATCCAGGAGAAGGCCTTGCTGCGGCCAACGCACCAGCCCATGTTCAGGTCGTCCGGGGTCACCGAGCCGTCGGTGTCCTGACCGATGATGATGAAGCCCTTCTCCGCCCGCAGTACGTGCATGGTTTCGGTGCCGTAGGGAGTCAGGTTGTACTTCTTGCCGGCCTCGACGATCTTCTCCCACACACCCAGCGCGTAGTCGGCCTGCACGTTCACTTCGTAGGACAGCTCACCGGTAAAGGAGATACGGAACACCCGCGCCGGCACGCCACCGACCAGACCTTCCTTCCAGCTCATGAAGGGGAAGGCGTCCTTGTCCAGGTCGATGTCGGTGACCTCGGCCAGCAATTTGCGGCTGTTCGGGCCGGACAGGGTCATGGTGGCCCAGTGGTCGGTGACCGAGGTGAAGTACACCTTCAGCTCCGGCCATTCGGTCTGGTGGTAGATCTCCAGCCACTCCATCACACGGGCGGCGCCGCCGGTGGTAGTGGTCATGACGAAATGGTTCTCGCCGATGCAGGCGGTCACGCCGTCGTCGAAGACCATGCCGTCTTCCTTGCACATCAGGCCGTAGCGGGCCTTGCCCACATCCAGCTTGGTCCAGGCGTTGGTGTAGACGCGGTTGAGGAACTCGCGCGCATCCGGGCCCTGGATATCGATCTTGCCCAGGGTCGAGGCATCGAGGATGCCCACGCTGTCACGCACGGCCTTGCATTCGCGGTCCACGGCGGCGTGCATGTCTTCACCGCGCTTGGGGAAGTACCAGGGGCGTTTCCACTGGCCGACGTCCTCGAACTCCGCGCCCTGCTCCAGGTGCCAGCGATGCATGGCGGTATAACGCTTGGGCTCGAACAGGTGGCCGCAGTGACGGCCGGCAACAGCGCCGAAGGTCACCGGGGTGTAGTTCGGGCGGAACATGGTGGTGCCCATCTCGGCGATGCTGATGCCCATCGAACGGGCGGCGATGGCCAGGCCGTTGATGTTGCCCAGCTTGCCCTGGTCGGTACCGAAGCCCAGCGCGGTATAGCGCTTGACGTGCTCGACCGATTCGAAGCCCTCGCGGGTAGCCAGTTCGATGCCGGCGGAGGTGACGTCGTTCTGCAGGTCGACGAACTGCTTCGGTGCACGGGAGGTGGACTTGTCGTGCGGCACCTGGAACAGCGCCACGGTGGCCTCTTCCTTGCGCTTCTCGGTCTTCGGCAGGCTGCCTTCGACCACTTTGAAGCCTGCCTCGGCACCCGCCTTGGCACCGGCTTCGAAGCCATCGGCCAGCGCATCGCCCAGGCCGAACACGCCATTCACGGCACCGGCGCAGTAACGCTTCTGGAAGCCTTCTCCAGGAACGAAGGCGAGGATGTCTTCACGCCAGGTCGGCTTGCCACCCAGGTGGGAGGCCAGGTGCACCACCGGGCTGTAGCCGCCGGAGCTGACGATCAGGTCGCAGTCCACCACTTCGCCGGGGCTGGTGACCTTGTGGCCTTTCAGGTCGATGGCGCAGATGCGGGCACCGGTGACACGCTTGCTGCCACGGGCCTCGACCACGGCGCTGCCGGTGAGGATGCGCACGCCACGGGCGCGGGCCTCTTCCACCCAGGCGCCGCGCGGGTTGCTGCGGGCATCGGCCACGGCCACCACTTGCTGACCGGCATCGAGCCAATCCAGCACCACGCGGTAGGCGTAGTCGTTGTTGGTGGACAGCACCAGCTGGCGACCGGGGGCCACGCCGTAGCGGTTCACATAGGTGGAGACGGCGCCGGCGAGCATGTTGCCCGGCACGTCGTTGTTCGAATACACCAGCGGACGCTCGTGGGCGCCGGCGGCCAGCACCACACGCTTGGCACGGACGCGATGCACGCGATGACGGGCCTGCCCATGGGGCGCGACCTCGCCCAGGTGGTCGGTCAGGCGCTGGTGGATGGTGAGGAAGTTGTGGTCGTGATAGCCGTTCACCGTGGCGCGCGACAGCAGGGTCACTTCCGGCAGTGTCTCCAGCTCGGCGATGACCTTGGCCACCCACTCGGCTGCGGGCTTGCCGTCCAGAGTCTCGCGGGTGTCCAGCAGGCTGCCGCCGAACTCTTCCTGTTCGTCTGCCAGGATCACACGCGCACCGCTGCGGCCAGCGGCCAGGGCGGCAGCCAGGCCAGCCGGGCCGGCGCCGACCACCAGCACGTCGCAGTACTGGTTCATGTGGTCATAGATGTCAGGGTCGACTTCGAGCGGCGCACGGCCGAGGCCGGCGGCCTTGCGGATGTACTTCTCGTAGGTCAGCCACAGGTTCTGTGGGTACATGAAGGTCTTGTAGTAGAACCCGGGCGGCATCATGCCGCCGCCGACCTTGCCGAGGATGCCCATCACGTCGTTGTTCACGTTCGGCCAGCCGTTGGTGCTGCTGGCCACCAGACCGGCATACAGGGCCTGCTGGGTAGCGCGCACGTTCGGCACCTGGGCGCTCTCGGTGGAACCGATCTGCAATACGGCGTTGGGCTCTTCCGCACCGGCAGCGACGATGCCGCGCGGACGGGAGTACTTGAAACTGCGGCCGATAATATCGACGCCGTTGGCCAGCAGGGCGGCGGCCAGGGTGTCGCCGGAGAAGCCCTGGTAGTTCTGGCCGTTGAAGGTGAAGGTCAGCGGTTGGCTGCGATCGACGCGGCCACCCTTGGGAAGGCGGTTGACCTGGCTCATGCCGTTACTCCTGCGGTCGCGGCTTTCTTGTCGCCGACGTTGGCCTCGGTGACAGTGGGCTTCTCACCGATCTTGTAGGTTTCGAGGATCTCGTAGCTCACGGTGTGGCGCGTGGCGTTGAAGTACTTGCGGCAGCCGGCGGCGTGCACCCACAACTCGTGGTGGATGCCGCGCGGGTTGTCGCGGAAGAAGATGTAGTCGCCCCACTCCTCATCGGTGCAGGCGTTGGGGTCCAGCGGGCGCGGGATGTGCGCCTGGCCCTTGGCGTGGAATTCCTCTTCGGAGCGCAGCTCCCCGCAGTAGGGGCAGAAGATGTGCAGCATGGTGATAGTCTCCGGTGAATCTCTTTATCTCCCCCCTCCCTCTGGGAGAGGGGCCGGGGGTGAGGGATGTCAGCCTTGGCGCAGTGGCTATTCCCCTCACCCCAGCCCTCTCCCGGCGGGAGAGGGAGCTTGATCAGTGCGCTACCGCGGCAGCCCCGTGTTCATCGATCAACGCGCCGGAATGGAAACGGTCGATGGAGAAGGGCTTGGCCAGCGGGTGCATCTCGCCACGCGCCAGGCTCGCCGCGAACACGTGGCCCGAACCCGGGGTGGCCTTGAAGCCGCCGGTACCCCAGCCGCAGTTGAAGAACAGGTTCTTCACCGGGGTCTTGGAGATGATCGGGCAGGCGTCCGGGGTGGTATCCACGATGCCGCCCCACTGACGGTTCATGCGCACGCGGGAGAGGATCGGGAACATTTCCACGATGGCCTGCAGGGTGTGCTCGATGGTCCCGTAGGAACCGCGCTGACCGTAGCCGTTGTAACCGTCGATACCGGCACCGATGACCAGGTCGCCCTTGTCGGACTGGCTGATGTAGCCGTGCACGGCGTTGGACATGATCACGCTGTGGATAACCGGTTTGATCGGCTCGGACACCAGGGCCTGCAGCGGATGGGATTCCAGCGGCAGGCGGAAACCGGCCTGCTTGGCCATGTGCCCGGAGTTGCCGGCGGTGACCACGCCGACGCGCTTGGCACCGATGAAGCCGCGATTGGTTTCCACGCCAATCACCGCGCCATCCTGCTTGCGGAAGCCGAGTACTTCGGTGTTCTGCAAGAGGTCGACGCCCAGGGCGTCGGCAGCACGGGCGTAGCCCCAGGCCACGGCATCGTGACGGGCCACGCCGCCGCGACGCTGAACGGTGGAGCCCATGATCGGGTAGCGGGTGCTCTTGCTGCAGTCGAGGAAGGGAATCTCCTCGGCCACCTGGCGGGCGTCCAGCAGTTCACCGTCGACGCCGTTCAGGCGGTTGGCGTTTACCCGGCGAGCCGAGTCACGCATGTCCTGCAGGGTGTGGCAGAGGTTGTACACGCCACGCTGGGAGAACATCACGTTGTAGTTCAGGTCCTGGGACAGGCCTTCCCACAGTTTCATGGCGTGCTCATACAGCTGCGCGGACTCGTCCCACAGGTAGTTGGAGCGGACGATGGTGGTGTTGCGCGCGGTGTTGCCGCCGCCCAGCCAGCCTTTCTCCACCACCGCGACGTTCTTCACGCCGAATTCCTTGGCCAGGTAGTAGGCGGTAGCCAGGCCGTGGCCGCCACCGCCAACGATGATCACGTCATAGACCGGCTTCGGCGTCGGGTTGCGCCACATGCGTTGCCAGTTCTCGTGATGGCTCAGGGAGTGCTTGAACAGGCCGAAGCCGGAATAACGTTGCATGTTCGGACTCCTGGATCAGCGGTAGACGGGGAAGTCGGCGCAGAGACCGGCGACCTGTTTGGCCACCTGGGCCTCGACGTCGGCATCGCCGAGGTGGTCGAGGATGTCGCAGATCCAGCCAGCCAGCTCGATGCTCTGCGCTTCCTTGAAACCACGGCTGGTGATGGCCGGGGTGCCGATACGCACGCCCGAGGTCACGAAAGGCGACTGTGGGTCGTTCGGCACGGCGTTCTTGTTCACGGTGATACCGGCGCGGCCGAGGGCAGCGTCTGCCTCTTTGCCGGTCTTGCCCTGTTTGATCAGGCTGACCAGGAACAGGTGGTTATCGGTGCCGCCGGAGACCACGTCGTAGCCGCGGTCGATGAACACCTTGGCCATGGCTTTGGCGTTCTTGATGACCTGCGCCTGATAGTCCTTGAAGCCGGGCTCCAGCGCTTCCTTGAAGCACACGGCCTTGGCGGCGATCACGTGCATCAGCGGGCCGCCCTGGGCGCCAGGGAACACGGCGGAGTTCAGCTTCTTCTCGATCTCTTCGTTGGACTTGGCCAGGATCAGGCCGCCACGCGGACCGCGCAGGGTCTTGTGGGTGGTGGTGGTGACCACGTCGGCGTAGGGCAGCGGGTTCGGGTACAGGCCAGCGGCCACCAGGCCAGCGACGTGGGCCATGTCGACGAACAGCAGTGCACCGACCTTGTCGGCGATGGCGCGGAAGCGCGGGAAGTCGAGGGTCTTGGAGTAGGCGGAGAAGCCGGCGACGATCATCTTCGGCTTGTGCTCAACGGCCAGGCGCTCGACTTCGTCGTAGTCGATCAGACCGGTGGCGGTGTCCAGGCCGTACTGCACGGCGTTGTAGAGCTTGCCGGAGGACGACACCTTGGCGCCGTGGGTCAGGTGGCCGCCATGGGCCAGGCTCATGCCGAGGATGGTGTCGCCGGCGTTCAGCAGGGCCAGGTAGACGGCGCTGTTGGCCTGGGAACCGGAGTGCGGCTGGACGTTGGCGTAGTCGGCACCGAACAGTTGCTTGGCGCGGTCGATGGCCAGCTGCTCGACCTTGTCGACGAACTCGCAGCCACCGTAATAGCGCTTGCCCGGGTAACCTTCGGCGTATTTGTTGGTCAGGCCACTGCCCTGGGCCTCCATCACGCGCTTGCTGGTGTAGTTCTCCGAGGCGATCAGCTCGATGTGGTCTTCCTGACGGTGCTCTTCTTCCTGCATCGCGCTGAACAGTTCGTCGTCGTAACCCTGGATCTGGTCTTGCTTGCTGAACATCGATGATCTCCTGCGACAACCCGCTGTCGTCTCTGTTGTTTTGGGGGCTCTGCACCGACCGCTGAAATACTGTCGGTATCTGCCTGTTGCGGCCGATTGTGCGAAATAGCCGGACACCCCGTTTGCCTGTTTGCGACGTGTAAATGCCCAAACCTACCCAGGCAGCGAAGTAAAACCGTTCGATTACCGGAGACCGCTTCGCTGGCCCCCTGATTTCACGCCGGACGCCGCTGATGCCGGGTTGGAATGGGTGTAAGCTGGAACCCGGCGCAGGCCCGCTCCCGCGCTGCAGAACAATAAAAAGTCAGAGCTGCATTTCGACGTCTGCCTCACCCGCCTATACCCAAAAACGACAGTCGAAGCAGTGGAGGAAGAGCCAAATGGCTGTTGCGAACCTTGCGGCGCCGCCCGTCGACGAAACATCAGGCCAACCCCGGCCGGCCGGAGTGAAGACCTTCGGCTTCCTGTTGATCCCCAACTTCACCACCATCGGCTTCGCCTCGGCGATCGAGACCCTGCGCATGGCCAACCTGGCCGCCAAGCGCAGCCTGTTCCGTACCCTGCTGATCGCCGCCGACCCGGAGCCCGTGCAGGCCAGCAACGGCATGCGCGTAGTGCCCGACCACACGATAGACGACGCCCCCGCGCTGGATGCCCTCTTCGTCGTCGGCTCCAACCCCATGCCAAGCCGCTACGACCGGCGGCTGCTGCACTGGGTACGTAAGCTGGCCCAGCACGATGTGGCGCTGGGCGGCATCTGCACCGGCAGCCACCTGCTGGCCAGCGCGGAGCTGCTCAAGGGCTACCGCTGCACCGTGCACTGGGAGGACATCGAACAGGTCAAGGACAAGTTCCCCGGCATCGTCATCTCCAACCAGCTGTTCGAACTGGATCGCAACCGCTACACCTGCTCCGGCGGCACCGCGTCCATGGACATGACCCTGCAACTGATCGCCCGCGAACCGGGCGGCGTGGAGATCGCCACCCGTGCCGCCGAACTGCTGCTTTGCGACCGCATGCGCGGCGCCCGCGAACAGCAGCGCGTTCCGCTGCGACAGAAGCTCGGCCATGCGCAGCCGAAACTGAGCCAGATCGTCGCGATCATGGAAGCCAACCTGGAGGAACCGCTGGAGTTGGAAGAACTGGCGCAGCTCAATGAGGTGTCGGTGCGCCAGCTGGAACGGCTGTTTCACAAGTACCTTGACCGCACCCCCAGCCAGTACTACCTGGAACTGCGCCTGAACCGCGCCCGCGACCTGCTGCTGCGCAGCGAGTCCCAGGTACGCGACATCGCCCTGGCCTGTGGCTTCGCCTCACCGGCGCACTTCTCCAAGTGCTACAGCCGGTTCTTCGGCCACTCCCCGCGCGGCGAGCGCAAGCAGAGTCCGTTGCACGGCTGAGGGGCGATTGGGATCTGTAGGGGCGAATTCATTCGCCAAGGGCACCGACGCTGCCCCCGTCAGGCTCCCGAGGCAGACCTGCGGCCTGCTTGGCGAATGAATTGGCTATGTTTGCATGACGTGTTGTAGGCAGCTGCATTGCCCGTAGGAGCTGGATTGCCAGCGAATGGCCCCGTTTCGCTGGCAAGCCAGCTCCTACAAGGCTCTTGGCCGGATGGGAAATCTCTCGCAACAGCTAACGCAGACATAGCCAATGAATTCGCCCCTACAACACAAGCAGCACCCCGCCCGGTAGGAGCGAATTCATTCGCGGAACGCCCCAAAACAAAAACGCCGCCCTCCTCCCGGAGAGCGGCATTTTTGATTCAGGCCCCTCGAATCAGGCGTCCCGTTCAACGCCTCCGCTCAGGGCCAGTACCGGCTTCTTCGCCAGCAGCCAGTAGAGCAGCCCGGATACCAGGATGGCCGGGAAACTTGCAGTGATCTGTTCCGCCACGTCCTTGAATACATGGGCGAGCAGGAAGTAGACGGCGAAGCCCACTACCAGCGCGGCGATCCCGGCCGGGTTCCAGCCGTTGCTGCCGTAGTAGGCACCGCCGGCTTCGGCGAACAGGTCACGGTCGGACAAGCGTTTGCCACGCACGCAGAAGTAGTCCACCAGGATGATGGTCCAAAGCGGAATGAAGATGCCGCCGATCACGCCGAGGAAGGCTTCGAAGTAATGCAGGAAGGAGTCGAAGGCCATCGGCACGAAGCACAGCGCCAGCTGCAGCACGACGATGATCGCCAACGCCTTCTTCGGGGTGAGGCCCTTGAAGGCGCCCAGCAGGCCCATGCCCGAGCCGTAGAGCACGGTCACGTTGGTGCTCACGGTGGCGAAGATCAGCACCAGGAACGACACCATGCCCAGGCCCAGGGTCGCCAGGGTGGAGCTGGGATCGGAGTTGTTCGGATCCACGAAGCCACTCTGCAGCGCAACGCCAATCGCCCCGACCGCGCCGATGACCATGAACCAGCCCTGGCCGATGTTCAGCCCCAGCCAACTCCCCACGCTGGCCGCCGTGCCGGTCTTGGAGAAGCGCGAGAAATCCGCCACCTGTGCCCAGGTCCAGGAGAAGCCGAACGCCAGGTCGATGAAGAAGGCCACGCTGTGGGTCGGCGCCGCCACCTTGAACTCCATGATCTGCTTCAGCTCCCACTGCGACAGCACGACGTAGGTTACCCAGGCGCCCAGCACCAGCAGCAGGATGCCGGCCACGCGCTCCAGGTAGCGGATTGCCTCATGGCCGAGGAAGGTGATCACTCCTTGGGCAATGGCAGTCAGCAGAATGCCGAGCACCATCGGTCCCGCCGAGCCGGGCTGGCCGAAGGTCGGCCAGCCGAACGCCGCGCCGAACACGTGGGTGAGGGAAATGGCGGCGATGAAACTGTTCACGCTGGGCCAGCCGATCAGCACCAGGAACTGGGCCACTCCGGTAAGCTGCGAGCCCTTGGTACCAAGGGACGGACGGGCG
Source organism: Pseudomonas sp. OTU5201 (assembly GCF_038440135.1). Classification (NCBI taxonomy): domain Bacteria; kingdom Pseudomonadati; phylum Pseudomonadota; class Gammaproteobacteria; order Pseudomonadales; family Pseudomonadaceae; genus Pseudomonas; species Pseudomonas sp. OTU5201. Next base: position 145,851 of record NZ_JASATC010000008.1, read on the forward strand.
ACCACCGCCGTGCTGGCGCCGTAGCGATAGCCGATGTAGGCCACCACGGCCCAGGGAATCATCATCAGTGGCAGCCAGAGAAGGCTGTATTGCAGGACGAAGACCATGCCCAGTGAGGCGGCCATGCCGCCGAAGAACCAGGAACCGGTGTTGATGCCGGAGCCGAACCAGGTCCAGACCGTGTCGACGAAGCCGTAGCTGCGTTCCTCGGGCTTGATCTGGCTGAGACCGTACTCTTTATGTGCGTCTGAATTCGACATAGCTGAAACTTCCTCGGAGCCCACCGTGGCGGGCCCTTGTTGTAGTTGTTGAAGTCGCTTGTTCGGTGTTCTGAAACGCAATGCCTCGTCAGGCGGGCGGGAACTCCTGGGTGATGGCCTCGCTGATGCCTTCGACGCAGACCTCCAGGATCAGCTCGCCCTTCTCCCGGCTGGCCGTCTTCGCCGACGACAGGGTGCCCGGGGCCGGCGTGCGCGTCGGGTCCACCGGGAACACGTCATAGGGCGGGAAGGTGGCCGGTGGGTGATCGACGACGCGATCCAGGTCCACCAGATCCGGGTACAGGGCGAGCATCAGCGAGGTTTCGAAGACGCCACCGTGCTCGATGTCCCAGCCGAGGAAACCTTCAGGATAGAGACGCTGGATCACCGCCGGATCCTTCACGAAATCCCAGTAGGAGAGCACCACCACCTTGAAGTCGTGGATACCGGCATAGCGCAGCTCGCGCAGGGCGAGGTCGATACCTTCGACGATGAACATGGAGTTTTCGTAGTGGCCGTTCATCAGCACCAGGCGGCGCGCGCCGTGGCGGGCCAGCTCGCGGATGATGTCCTGCACCGTACCGGTCAACGTGGCGCCGTCCAGGCTGGTGGTTCCGGGGAAGTGATTGCCGCCGCCGGACTTCTGCTGGGACTTGTAGCCGTACTGCAGGCCCGGCAGGACCAGCGCGCCGATATGCTCGGCAACCCGCTGGCACACCGCCGTGGGCAGCAGCACATCCACGTTCATGCACATGTGATGGCCGTGCTGCTCCAGGGCGCCGACCGGCAGCATCAGCACACAGTCGCCGCCTGCGACACGCGCCTCGTACTCCTTCCAGGTCAGCTCACCTACGAAAACACTCTTGCTCATCGAAATACTCCAGGAATTGTCGGCGCCAGACGGACTTCCGCTCATGGCATTGCATCAGAAGTGCGTGGACGACTTTTGTACGAATCCGACCCGAAGTTGGCAGGATCGCCAGGGGCCAGCCGTCAGTCGTCCGCCAGGGCCTTATGCGCCGTCTCGCGGATGGTCAGCATCGCCAGCAGCGCCACGGCCGCCGCGCCCACCAGCATCCAGGCCGGCGCCATCTTGTCGCCGGTCTGGCTGATCAACCAGGTGGCGATGAAGGGCGCGGTGCCGCCGAACAGGGCGTTAGCGGTGTTGAAGCTGAAGGCGAAACCGCTGTAGCGCACCCGCGTCGGGAAAACTTCCGCGAGGAAGCACGGCAGGGTGCCGTCATTCATCGCCAGCATCAGGCCGAAGGCGATCTGGATCAGCAGGATGAAGGCGAAGCCCTGCCCTTCCAGCAGGCCGAACAGCGGCAGCGTGAGGGCGAGGAACAGCAGCGACGCGGCAATCAGCATGGTCTTGCGACCGAAGCGATCGGACAGCTTGCCCATCAGGAAGATGAAACCGATGTAGGTCGCCAGCGACACGGTGGAAGCCAGGAACGAGTCGGTCTCGGTCATGCCCATCTCGGTGGAGAGATAGGTCGGCATGTAGCTGAGGATCAGGTAGAAGGCCACCGCGTTGAGGCAGGTGACGCCGATGGCCACCAGCACTTTCTTGCGATGCACGCCGAGGAGTTCGCGGATCGGCACCTTGTGCTCGGTTTCCTTCTTCGCCATCGCCTGTTCCATCTCGCGGAACTTGGGCGTGTCCTGCAGGTGCAGGCGGATATAGCGGCCGATCAACCCGAGGGGGGCCGCCAGCAGGAAGGGAATGCGCCACCCCCAGCTGTGCAGTTGCTCGGTGTCCAGCTGCGAATAGAGCAGTGCTGCGAACAGCGAACCAAAGAGCAGCCCAGCGGCGGTACTGGCCGGCACCAGGCTGGTGTAGAAGCCGCGTTTGTTGTCCGGCGCGTACTCGGCGAGGAAAGCCGCCGCACCCGCGTACTCCCCGGAGGCGGAGAAGCCCTGCACCAGGCGGATCAGCAGAAGCAGCAACGGCGCGAGCATGCCCACCTGGGCGTAGGTCGGTAGCAGCGCGATGCAGAAGGTGGCGCCAGACATGATGAGGATGGACAGGGACAGGGCGTTACGCCGGCCGTAGCGGTCGCCGATGTGGCCCCAGACGATGCCGCCGATGGGGCGGATGATGAAGGAAATGGCAAACACCGCGAAGGCCGCCAGCAAGCCGGTGGTCTTGTCCGTGGCGGGGAAGAACACGACGGCGATCACCGCCGCCAGATAGCCATAGGCGGCGTAGTCGAACCACTCGACGAAGTTGCCCATGAAGCTGGCAGTCGCCGCGCGGCGGAGCGTGCTGCGCTCGCTGCTGGACATTGGGCTCGCGGCCTGGCCGTAGGCCAGGGACTGGTTGGATGTGCTCATCGGGCACCCCCTTCACACGGGAGGTGCACCTGGAAGCCTGGAGTATGGACGGGAGCGCCCCGACCGTTGTTGAAAGACACACTGTCGGCCGCTCCCCGAAGGAGCGTTCCTGCAATAAACCTGACCATCGCCTGTACCTCTATTGTTATGTCGTGCTAGTTCGGCAGCGGGTAGTCAAAAGGCGGCGCGTGCACAGGGTCTGGACCCCGTGAATACCGCGCGTCGATTCTTGTTGTGGTGGTGCGTGAAACCACGGCCCGCGCAGGAGGTCGGCTCTGCGCGGGCGTGGACGAGGTTATTTGCGGATGATGTTTTTCTCCGGCCCGTAGGGGAATTTGGTGATGTTCTCGGCGCCGTTCTCGTTGACGATGAGGATGTCGTGCTCGCGGTAACCACCGGCGCCCAGCAGGCCTTCCGGCAGCATGATCATCGGTTCCATGGACACCACCATTCCGGGCTCCAGCACCGTGTCGATGTCCTCGCGCAGCTCCAGGCCGGCCTCGCGGCCGTAGTAGTGGCTGAGGGTGCCGAAGGAGTGGCCGTAACCGAAGGTGCGGTACTGCAGCACGTCGTGCTTGAGGAAGATCTCGTTCAGTTCGCGGGCAATGTCACTGCAGCGCGCACCGGGCTTGATCAGCTTGAGCCCGGCCTCATGCACTTCGACGTTGACCTGCCACAGGCGCAGGTGGTCGTCGGAGCAGTGGTCGAGGAACAGGGTGCGCTCCAGGGCGGTGTAGTAGCCGGCGATCATCGGGAAGCAGTTGAGGCTGAGGATGTCGCCCTTGTTCACCTTGCGCTTGGTGACCGGGTTGTGTGCGCCGTCGGTATTGATGCCCGACTGGAACCAGGTCCAGGTGTCCATCAGCTCCACGTCCTCGAAGGTGTCGGCGATGGCGCGGACCATGGCCTGGGTAGCGTGCAGCGCCACTTCGTACTCCGGCACCTGGTCGCGCAGGGCTTCCACCACCGCCGCGCCACCGATGTCGGCGATGCGCGCGCCGTGGCGGATCATCACGTGTTCTTCGGCGGACTTGATCATGCGCATGCGCATGCAGGCGGCGGCCACGTCCACCAGCTCGGCTTCGGGGTAGCGGGCGGCCAGCTTGTCGCGGTTCAGCAGATTCAGGTGATCGTGCTCGATACCGATGCGGCGTGCTTTCGGCAGGGCCTGCTGGATGGCGACGAAGTAGTTATCGCGCTGCCAGTCGGTGTAGACGATGTTGTCGGTGCCCTGGGTGCGACGCCACGGCTGGCCGCCGTCGATGTTGGCGCTGATGCTGATGACGTCGTCCTGGGTCACTACCAGCGCGTAGGGCCGGCCGAAGGAGCAGTAGAGGAAGTCGGAGTAGTAGTTGATGTTGTGGTAGGAGGTGAAGATCGCGGCGTCGATGTTCTCCGCCGCCAGGTGCGCGCGCAGTTTGGCTTGGCGGCTGGCGTATTCCTGGGCGGAGAAGGTGGAGCGAACCTTGTCGCCGTTACGGATGCGGAGCGTCTTGGGCATTTGCATGGCGTGAACCCTTGTTGTTTTCCACTGACTCGACACACCGGACTGGTGGGCCGTTGGACAGCATTGCAACAGAAGCAACCGGCCACTTTTTGTGCGAATCCGACCCGAAGTTGGTCAGATCCGCTGGGGTCCGAGCGACTCAGGCCTCCCTCACCCCCCCGCCCCTCTCCCGGAGGGAGAGGGGTGACTGTTCGCGCAGACCACTCCCTCTCCCCCTGGGAGAGGGCTGGGGTGAGGGAAGCCGGGTTTGCTCGGATCTACCTACAGGCACGAACTGCGCTTGCTGTAGGGGCGAATTCATTCGCCATGTCTGCGTTAGCTGTTGCGAGAGATCTACCCTCTGGCCAAGAGCCCTGTAGGAGCTGGCTTGCCAGCGAAACGCCGCCATTCGCTGGCAAGCCAGTTCCTACAGGCAGAATTCGCCCTACAGGAAACACGCCACCACCTCGACCACCAAAAAAAACGGGCCCGGACCGTGCTGCCAGGCACGGGCGGGCCCGAAGTGGTGCCAAGGGTGCTCAGTGCATCGCGGCGCGGCAGAGCTGCGGCTTGTCCAGCCGTTCGTTGCTGGGCGGGATGCCGAAGTGCTCGCGGTAGCACTTGGAGAAATTCTGCGCAGAGAGGAAGCCGCAACCGAAGGCCACCTGCACCACCGGCAGGGCGGTCTGGCGCAGCAGTTGGCGGGCACGCAGCAGGCGCAACTTGAGGTAGTAGCGCGACGGTGAACAGTGCAGGTACTTCTGGAACAGCCTTTCCAATTGGCGCCGCGACAGCTCGATGAAGCTGGCCAGGTCATCCAGGTCGATGGGTTCTTCCAGGTTGGCCTCCATCAGCGCGATCACTTCCTGCAGCTTGGGCTGCGCGCTGGCCAGCGCTTCGCGCAGGGTCAGCCGGCTGGCCCAGGCCGGGATGCTTTCGTCGTCCTGAAGCAGACCGGCCTCGGCCAGCACAGCGCGGGCAGACTCCAGTGCGCCCAGCTTCACGCCGAGGGCGGACAGGTCGCGCAGTTGCTCGAGCAGACCGGCGTCGGCGAGTGGCGCGCAGTCGCCGCCGCAGAGAATCAGGGCGTCCAGTTCGCGCGCCTCGACGAGGCTGCCTTCGGGCGTTAGCTGCATGCCGTTGTCGGCGCGCACCGGGGTGCCGTCGCACGTCAGGGTGCACCAGTGATAGAGGCCCGTTCCGGACAGCTGGTTGGCCAGGCGCAGCGGCTCGAGGGCGCCGGCCAGTGCGATCAGGCTGAAGTCATCCAACAGCAGGAAGCCGATGGATTCGAAGCGGGTTTCAGGCTTCCGCAGGGCTTGATAGGCGCTCATGGCATCAGCACTCCACGGCGCTCACG